>NZ_DATIMC010000001.1:0-6354 GCF_035475775.1 Phenylobacterium sp.
CGCCCGCCGCCGCCCCGCCCGCCGGACTTGGTCAGCCCTTCGACGAGGGACTTCTCCGGCCGTCCCTTGTGCAGCTCGGACTTGTCGACCAGCACCAGCCCCCGGCGGGACGGCGAGGTCGGATTGAATTGCTTCAAGGCCATCTGGTCAGAGCCCCGTGGTGATGTCGATCGACTGGCCCTCGGCCAGAGTCACGACAGCTTTCTTGACATCGGACCGACGGCCCTGGATGCCGCGGAACCGCTTGGTCTTGCCCTTGACGTTCAGGGTGTTGACCTTGGTCACATTGACCTTGAACAGCGCCTCGACGGCGGCGGCGATCTCGTCCTTGGTCGCGTCGGCGGCGACCTGGAACACGACCTTGTTCTGCTCGGACAGCAAGGTGGCCTTCTCGGTGATCACCGGGGCGACGATGGCGTCGTAGTGGCGGACGGTGGGCTGCTCGGCCATCACGCGGCCTCCTCAGGCGAAAAGCGCACGCGGATCGCCTCGACCGCGTCCCTCGTCAGCACCAGGGTTTGACGGCGCAGCACGTCATAGACGTTGAGCCCGGCGTTCGGCAGCACGTCCACGTTGGGGATGTTGCGCGCCGCGAGCTTCAGGTTGGGGTCCACCTCGGCTCCGGCGATCAGCAGGGCGTCGATGACCCCGATCTTCGCGAAGCTGGCCCGGAGCGCGGCGGTCTTGGCCGCCTCCACGCTCGCCCCATCGAGCACGATCAGGGCGCCGGCCTTGGCCTTGGAGGAGAGCGCGTGCCTCAGGGCCAGCGCGCGGACCTTCTTCGGCAGGTCGAAGGCATGGCTGCGCACCACCGGGCCGTGGGCCTTGGCGCCCCCGACGAACTGGGCCGCCCGGCGCGAGCCGTGGCGGGCGCCGCCGGTGCCCTTCTGGCGGTACATCTTCTTGCCGGTGCGCGAGACCTCGTTGCGCACCTGGATCTTGTGGGTGCCGGCGCGGCGTTTGGCGAGTTGCCAGGTGACGCAGCGTTGCAGGATATCGGCGCGGATCTCCTCGATGCCGAAGATCTCGTCGGGCAGCTCGATCGAGCCGCCCTTGCCGCCGTCCAGCTTGATGACGTCGAGCTTCATTGGGCTTCATCCCCGGCTGCGGGCACGTCCGGTGCGGCGGCGGCTTGCGGAGCGGTGGTCTCTTCGACCTGGGTCTCGGGGGCGGCGGTCGCCTCGGCGGGCGCTTCCTGGCCGACCGTCTCGGGAGTCTCGTCGACGGCTTCGGCGGAAGCCTCTTCGGCGGGCGTCGGCTCGCCGGACTTGCGGAAGGCGCCGGGCTTCGGCGCGTCGGCCGGAAGCTGCGCCTTCACGGCGTCGCGGATCTTCACGAACGAGCCTTCCGTGCCCGGGACGGCGCCCCTGACCAGGATCAGGCCGCGCTCCGCATCGACGCGCCAGACGGTGAGATTGAGCGTGGTGACGGTTTCCTGGCCGAGATGGCCGGCCATCTTCTTGCCCGGGAAGGTCCGGCCCGGGTCTTGCCGGTTGCCCGTGGAGCCATGGGCGCGGTGGGAGACGGAGACGCCGTGGGTGGCGCGCATGCCGCCGAAGTTCCATCGCTTCATGGCCCCGGCGAAACCCTTGCCGACGGTCGTGCCGGTCACGTCGATCTTCTGGCCCGGCACGAAGTGGTCGGCGGTGATCTCCGCGCCCACGTCGATGAGGTTGTCCTCGGAGACCCGGAACTCGGCCACGGTGCGCTTCGGCTCCACCTGGGCCTTGGCGAAATGGCCGCGCAGCGCCTTGGAGGTGTTCTTGGGCTTCTTGGCGCCCGCCCCGAGTTGGAGGGCCACATAGCCGTCCCGCTCCGCGGTGCGCTGGCCTACGACCTGGCAGCCCTCGAGGCTGAGCACGGTCACCGGCACATGGCTGCCCGCTTCGTCGAAGAAGCGCGTCATGCCCAGCTTCTTGGCGATCACGCCGGTTCGCATCGGCCGCATCCCCTCAGAGCTTGATCTCGACGTCCACGCCAGCCGACAGGTCGAGCTTCATCAGCGCGTCCACGGTCTGGGGGGTGGGGTCGACGATGTCGAGCACGCGCTTGTGCGTGCGGATCTCGAACTGCTCGCGCGACTTCTTGTCGATGTGCGGCGAGCGGTTGACGGTGAATTTCTCGATGCGCGTCGGCAGCGGGATGGGTCCCCGCACGGTCGCGCCGGTCCGCTTGGCCGTATTGACGATCTCGCGGGTGGAATGGTCCAGCACGCGGTGATCGAAGGCCTTGAGCCGGATGCGGATGTTCTGACGATCCATATCGCTCTTTTCGTTTCCCTACAGACGGCGGGCCGCCCGCGTGATCTCGACCATGTCAAAGACCAACCCGAACCCTCGAGAGGGTGCGCACGCGAAAGTCCGCACAAACGACTTAGGCCCGCGCGACACCCGCGAGGGCCCATTCCCGAAACGCTACGATAGGCACTGTCTCAGGTCGTTCCGCGAACCGCGTCTAACCCCGAGGGGTTACGGCCGGTCCAACAGGAGGCGGGTAGATACCCATCGCACTCCGCCGCGTCAAGGCCGCGCCGCCGGATTTGGCAATCGATAGGCGACGACCTCGCCGGGCTTCATGTGCGGGACGAGCAGCTCGTCGCCGAGCCGCGCGATGTCGTTGATGTAGATTCCGGCCTTGCGGCTGTCGATGAGCGTGGCGACCTTGCCGTCGGGCCCGATGCGATAGAGCCGGCCGGGCCATTCGCTCGCGTAGTAGGCGCCGTCGCCCGCCGGCGCCAGGCCGTCGCCCTGACCCAATCCGTCCGCCAGCACCTTGGGCGCGCGCGCGGCGTAGTCGAAGGCGAGCAGCTTGCCCTCCATGGTGATCACCAGCAGCCGGCCCGGCTCGGCCAGAAGGCCGTTGGCGCCCTTCAGCAGCGGTCCCTCGGCCCAGACGCCCATCTTGCCGTCCTTGAGGACGTAGATCCGCGCCGTCTCGGAATCGCTCACCACCGGGGCGCCGTCCGGCAGCACCGCGACGTCGTTCAGGAACCTGGCGCCGGGGGCCTCGTAGCGGGCGACGATCCTGCCCGTCTCGCGGTCGATCTCCACGAGCCGGGTGATGTCGGACACGTAGAGCCGGTCGCCGGCGACGATCGCCCCTTTCGGCGCATCGAGACCTGAGATCCAGGTGCGGTCGATCATCCGGCCGTCCGACGAGAGCCGGCTGATGAAGCCGTTGCCGTCGCGGGCGTCGGCCTCGCCGTTCACATTGGCGACGTAGAGCGTCTTGCCGTCCGGGCTTGGCGCCGCGCTCTCCGGATCGGCGAGGCCGCCCACGCGCCAGATCAGCGTCCACCCCGCCGGCGCCGCCGGATTCGGCGAACAGGCGCCCACGGCCATCAGCGCGAAGAGAACCGCCGCACGCATGGCTTCACCGCCCGACGCTCACGCCGCCCGAGCCCATGACCATCTTGGAGACCGGGCCCCTCACCTGCCTCACGCGGACATCGCCGGACCCCATGATCTTGGCGCTCAGCCGGTCAGCGACTCCGCCGAAGTCGACGTCGCCAGACCCGGCGATCGAGACGCTCACCACGGGTGCATGTCCGCCGCGGACCCGCACGTCCCCGGCGCCTGCGACGCGCGCATCGAGCGCTCCGCCGATGGCGGCGACGGTCACGTCTCCCGAGCCCGCGATGTCGACCTGCAAGGGGCCGCGCACCTCGGCGGTCCAGACGTCGCCCGAGCCCGCCACCCGGATATGCGCCTCGCCGGCCGAGCCCGCGCGCACGTCGCCGGATCCGGCCTCGTTGAGCCTTAGCCGGCCTTCGACGTTGGCCACGGTCCAGTCGCCGCAGCCGGCGTTGGCCAGGTCCAGGTTGGCCGAGCGGCCCACGGAGCCGAACACCGCCCCGCCCGCCTCGACGTTGGCGTCGCGCGGCGTGTGGATGACGACTTGAGGCATCTCACGCCAGCCCACTTGCCCCACCCCGCCCACGTCCACACGCGGATTGCCGGCCGGGCCGCGGCAGTTGTGGATCCTGCGGCGCAGGCCGCCATCCACCACCGTGCGGCCGCCGAAGGTGCGGACTTCGAGCGGCAGGCGTGGATTGCTCGACAGGATCTCGACCCGCACGTCGCTGCGGGCTTCCGGCACGACGGTGACGCGCGCCACCGCATCCTTGATCTGCACCGTCGCCGCCGCCTGCGCGACTCCGGCCAGGGCGGACAGCCCGCTGGACATCGCCAGGACCAGGGCAAGACGCATTGTTCGGACTCCCTTGCGCGGCTCAGGACCGCTGATCGTCGATCGAGACATGGCCAATCCCGGAGACCGACTTCGTCACCGGGCCGGTGACCTGCCGCACATGCACTGTGCCGACGCCCGAGATGTCGGCCTCCAGCCCGCCCGCCGAGCCCCCGAAGTCGACGCCGCCCATGCCGGAGACCAGCGCCCGCACATTGCTCGCGCGCCCCTCGGCGACCCGCACCCGGCCGAGGCCGGAGACGTGGGCGTCCATGGGACCGTCGACGAGGTCCTCGACCTTCAGCCCGCCCTTGCCCGAGAGGCTGGCGGTGACCCCCTGGCGCACCCGCACCGCGTGGATGTCGGCGGCCCCCGAGAGCCTCACATCGAGGCGGCCCATGGCGCCCATCCGGACCAGTCCCGCGCCGGATTCGTCCACCGAGACGTCGCCCTGCACGTCGGCGATCGTCCAGGTGCTGCAGCCGGAATCGCGCAGCTGCACGCTGCCCGCGCGCCCGATCGCGCCGAACACCACCCCATTGCTGGAGACCATCACCGCGCGAGGCGTGTGGATGACCACCTGCGGAACCGCATCGCCCTCCACCTCGCCCACGCCCCAGACGGCGGCGCGGGGTCGATCGCCGCGGCTGCAGCTGCGGATGCGGTGGCTCAGGCCGCCGTCGACCACCACCTCGGAGCCCCGGGTTCGGACCTCGAAGGGCAGCTTCGGATTGCGGGAGAGGAACTCGACCCTGACGTCGCTGCGGTCCTCCGGGATCACCGTCACGCGCGCCACCGCGTCGCGGATCTCCACCGAAGCCGCCTTGGCGCCGCCGGCCGCGGCGAGCGCGAGCGCGGAAGCGGCGACGGCGAGGATGCTGCGCATCGATCCAGTCCCCTTGTTCAGCCCCCGGGGACGCTAACCTCGGCGATGCGTCGTGGCAGCTTAAATCGCGGTCATGTCATTTCCGACGGCCGCCCCCGCAAAAAGGCCGCCGGGATGGCCGGCGGCCTTGGGACCGGGTGCGCGGCCTGGGCGGTCTATTCGAGGATCTTGGAGACCACGCCGGAGCCCACCGTGCGGCCGCCCTCGCGGATCGCGAAGCGCAGCCCCTGGTCCATGGCGATCGGGGTGATCAGCTCGACGCTCAGCTCGGCGTTGTCGCCCGGCATGATCATCTCCACCCCCTCCTTCAGCCGGATCACCCCGGTCACGTCGGTGGTGCGGAAGTAGAACTGCGGCCGGTAGTTGGTGAAGAACGGCGTGTGCCGCCCGCCCTCCTCCTTGGTCAGGATGTAGGCCTCGGCCAGGAACTTGGTGTGCGGGGTGATCGAGCCCGGCTTGCACAGCACCTGCCCGCGCTCCACGTCCTCGCGCTTGGTGCCGCGCAGCAGGACGCCGACGTTGTCGCCCGCCTCGCCCTGGTCCAAGAGCTTGCGGAACATCTCCACCCCCGTGCAGATGGTCTTCTGCACCGGGCGGATGCCGACGATCTCCACCTCGTCGCCCACCTTGACGATGCCGCGCTCGATGCGCCCGGTCACCACCGTGCCGCGCCCCGAGATCGAGAACACGTCCTCCACCGGCATCAGGAACGGCAGGTCCTTCGGCCGCTCCGGCTGCGGGATGTAGTCGTCGACCGCGCTCATCAGCGCCAGCACCGACTGCTCGCCGATCTCCGCATCGCGGCCCTCCACCGCCGCCAGCGCCGAGCCCTTGACGATCGGGATGTCGTCGCCCGGGAACTCGTAGGACGACAGCAGCTCGCGCACCTCCATCTCCACCAGCTCCAGCAGCTCCTCGTCGTCGACCATGTCGACCTTGTTCATGTAGACCACCAGCGCCGGCACCCCCACCTGGCGGGCCAAGAGGATGTGCTCGCGGGTCTGCGGCATCGGCCCGTCCGCCGCCGAGACCACCAGGATCGCGCCGTCCATCTGCGCCGCCCCGGTGATCATGTTCTTCACGTAGTCGGCGTGGCCCGGGCAGTCCACGTGCGCATAGTGCCGCTTGGCCGTCTCGTACTCCACGTGCGCCGTGTTGATGGTGATCCCGCGCGCCTTCTCCTCCGGCGCCGCGTCGATCTCCTCGTACTTCTTCGCCGTCGCCCCGCCCGTCTTCGCCAGCGTCATGGTGATCGCCGCCGTCAGCGTCGTCTTCCCATG
>NZ_DATIMC010000002.1:0-56685 GCF_035475775.1 Phenylobacterium sp.
AGGTTCATCAGGTGCCGCATCACGTGGTGCTGGCCGGTGATGCCGGCGCCGCCGTGGATGTCGCGGGCCTCGCGGGCGATGGCCAGGGCCTTGCCGGCGTTGTTGCGCTTCAGCATCGAGATGGCTTCCGGGACCCAGGCGCCTTCGTCGATCAGACGCCCAAGAGCCAAGGCCCCTTCGAAGCCCAGCGCGATCTCGGTCTGCATGTCGGCGAGCTTCTTCTGGACCAGCTGGCGGGCGGCGAGCGGCTTGCCGAACACCTTGCGCGTCGCGGCGTAATCGCGGCTCGCGTGGAAGCAGAACTCCGCCGCGCCCATGGCCCCCCAGGCGATGCCGTAGCGGGCCTTGTTGAGGCAGGAGAACGGCCCCCGCAGGCCCGAGACGTTCGGCAGCAGCATCTCCTCGGGGACGAACACGTCGGCCAGCGCGATCTCGCCCGTGACCGAGGTGCGCAGCGACAGCTTGTTCTGGATCTTCGGCGTCTCGAACCCCTCGGCCCCGCGCTCCACCAGGAACCCGCGGATCACGCCCTCCAGCTTGGCCCAGACCAGCGCCACGTCGGCGATGGGGGCGTTGGTGATCCACATCTTCGCCCCGGAGAGCCGGTAGCCGCCGGCGACGGGCCTGGCGACGGTCCGCATCGCGCCCGGGTCGGAGCCGCCGTCCGCCTCGGTCAGGCCGAA
The DNA here is from genome assembly GCF_035475775.1 of Phenylobacterium sp. Lineage (GTDB taxonomy): Bacteria > Pseudomonadota > Alphaproteobacteria > Caulobacterales > Caulobacteraceae > Phenylobacterium. The sequence goes on from NZ_DATIMC010000002.1 coordinate 684, forward strand.
GCAGCCCACGATCTCGCCCTTGGCCATGCCCGGCAGGAACCTCCGCTTCTGCGCCTCCGAGCCGAAGGCGTAGATCGGGTACATCACCAGCGAGGACTGCACGCTCATCGCCGAGCGGTAGCCGGAATCGATGGCCTCCACCTCGCGGGCGATCAGGCCGTAGGCGACGTGGCTGACGCCGGCGCCGCCATAGGTTTCGGGCAGCGTCGCGCCCAGGAAGCCCAGCGCGCCCATCTCGGTCATGATCTCGCGGTCAAACCGCTCCTCGGCGAAGGCCGAGACCACCCGCGGCAGCAGCTTGTCGCGGGCGTAGGCGCGCGCCGCCTCCCAGATCATCCGCTCCTCGTCGGAGAGCCGCGAGGCCAGGTCCAGCGGATCGTCCCAGCGGAAGGTCTTCTGGCTTCGGCTTTCGCCGGTATCGAGGGCCATGCGCTTTTCGTCTCCCTGGGCGGCGCGGGGCTTATGCCGCCAATTCAGGTCCCCGTGTAGACGCCTTTGCGCTTCTCCAGGAAGGCGGCGCGGGACTCCTTCACGTCGTTCGGCGCCTTGCGGGCGTAGCCCAGGCCCACGGTTTCGTAGCGGAGCGCGTCCTCGATCTCGGCGTCCACATTGTGCTGCAGCACGCGCTTGGACATGCGCAGCGCCAGCGGTGGCCATTGCGCCATCTGCTCGGCGTAGGCCACCGCCTCGTCGAGCAGGCTCTCGGCCGGCACGATGCGGTTCAGCAGCCCGATCCTCAGCGCCTCCTCGGCATCGACGGTGCGGCTGGTGAAGATGATGTCCGCGGCCGCGGCGTAGCCCACGACCCGCGGCAGGAAGTAGGAGAGGCCGGAATCCGGCGACAGGCTGCGCTCGATGAAGACGCTCTTGAAGCGGGCCGCGGGCGAGCCCAGCCGCACGTCGCAGGCCATCGCCGTCGACATGCCCGCGCCGGCCGCCACCCCATTGATCGCGCCGACGATCGGCTTGTCGAAGCCGCGCCACATCATCGCCCAGCGGCCGACCCAACCCATCTCGTCCGTGCGCCCCGCCTGCGACGTCGGCTCCTCCGGACGGCCGGTCGCCACCGGGCCCGTGCCCAACAGATCCGCGCCGGCGCAGAAGCCGCGCCCGGCGCCGGTCAGCACCAGCGCGCGGGCCTCGTCGTCGCCCCGCACGGCCTCCACCGCCTGTTCGACCTCGCGCCGGAGTCCCTGGGAAATGGCGTTCAGACGGTCGGGCCGGTTCAAGGTGAGCACCGCGATCTGCCCGCGGCGCTCCAGGGTGAGGGTCTCGTAATCCACCGCATCATAGGCCATGGCGTCCTCCGTTCGGCTTCCCGGAAGCATCGCGCCGATGGCGTGGCAGGGAAAGCGCTGTTGCGCCGGCGCGGGCTGGAATCCGCCGCCCTGCGGCTGCGCCGGCGCAACCAGTTGACGCCATTGGTGTTGATCGGGGCGAGACGTCGCAAGGAGCCGCCGAGGATGCACGGCGCTGCAGCTGTCCTGAAGCCCTTCGCCTGGCTGGCGGTGATCGCGTTCGCGCTGGGCTTCTTCGGCGTGCTCGCGTTCGACCAGCCGAGCCGCGCGGCGGCCTCCAAGGTCGCGGCCGAGCCCGCCGTCGCCTCGGGCCCCGCCTCCGCCGACTGGAACCTGCCCAAGCATATCTGAGCCCGCCTCGCGACTCCGCGAGACAGGGCGATCAGCCGCCGCGGGCCACGAACCAGCCGTTGCGGAAGCCCTCGTCCGCCTTGCCGTAGCTGAACGGCTGGCCGTCCGGCGTGGTGAGCCGCCCGCCCGCCGCCTCGAGCACCGCGTGGCCGGCGGCGATGTCCCATTCCATGGTCGGGCCGTGCCGGGGATAGACATCGGCCGCGCCCTCGGCGATCCGGCAGAGCTTGATCGAGGAGTCCATCGCCTCGCTGCGGTCGAAGCCGTACTGGCCGCGCAGGCTCTCCACCGTCTCCGGCTTCATGGTGTGGCTGATCAGCACCAGCGCCTCGCCCGCGGGCCACGGCCGCACATGGACGGCCGCCGCCGCGCCGCCGCCGGTGCGCTTCAGGGCCCGGCCCTGCGCGGTGAACCAGACTTCGCCGGTCGGCGGCGCCGCCACCGCGCCCGCAACGGGCCGGCCGTGGTCGATCAGGCCGATGTTGACCGTGAAATGGGCGTCGCCGCGCACGAAGGCCTTGGTGCCGTCGAGCGGATCGACCAGGAAGAACCTCGGGCCGATGGCGTCGGGCGTGCCGAAGCGGGCGGCGTCCTCTTCGGCGATGATCGGGACCTCGGGGAAGCGTTTGCGCAGCGCCTCAAGGATCAGCGTCTCGGCCCGCTGATCGGCCTCGGTGACCGGGCTCTCGTCGGCCTTCTGGCTCACCGCCAGCCCCGAGCGCCAGAGCGGCAGAATCAGTTGCGCCGCGGCCTGGCAGATCTCGGCCAGCTGCGGCCCCACGTCGTCGATCACGCTCACGCTGGCCAGGACCCCGCCCCAAACTCCGCATCGCTCGAGCGCCCTCTTAGGCGGCGGCGGCGGTTTTCCAAAGGCTCAAATCACGCCAAGGTCCGTCCATGAGCGACATGCCGGCCTCCGACGACGCTTCCCCTTCCGCGCCGGCCGCGACAGTGCTGCCGGCCCAGCTCGCCGCCTTCCTGGCGGCGCGCATGTGCCACGACTTCATCAGCCCGGCGAGCGCCATCGTCTCGGGGCTCGATCTCCTGGAAGACCCCTCGGCGCAGGACATGCGGGAAGACGCCATGGCGCTGATCGGCGCTTCGGCGCGCAAGCTCGCCGATCTCCTGGCCTTCTCGCGGGTGGCGTTCGGCGCCTCGGCCTCCGCGGAGACCTTCGATCCGCGCGACCTGGAGGCGCTGGCCCGCGGCGTGTTCGGCCACATGCGCGCCGAGCTGGCGTGGACCATCGAGCCGGTCTCAGTGAACAAGCCGGCGGCGCGGACCCTGCTGAACCTCGCCCAGATGGCCGGCTCGGCCCTGCCCTCCGGCGGTGTGGCCACGGTCCGGGCGGTGCAGGAGGCTGGCGCGATCGCCATCGCCGTGGAAGCGGCGGGGCCGAGGGCCCGGTTGCGTCCGGAGGTGCTGAGGGGGCTTCAGGGGCAGGCCCTCGGCGACGGGCTGGGCGGCCACTGGGTGCAGGCCTATTACGTGCATCTGTTCCTGGGCGACGCCGGCGGGCGGGTGTTCGCCGACATCGGCGAGGAGAAGGTGGTGTTCGCCGCCACGGTCCCGGCCTGAGCCGAACGGCCCCGCTACGCCTCCTTAACCATAGCGCGCGACAACTTGCGCCGGGAGGAGATGGCGCCGTGAAGACCTGCCTCGTCGTCGACGACAGCCGGGTGATCCGCAAGGTCGCGCGGCGCATCCTGGAAGAGCTGGGCTACCGGGTGGCCGAGGCCGCGGACGGCGCGGAAGCCCTGGCCCAGTGCCGCGCCGCCATGCCTCAGGCCATCCTCCTCGACTGGCGGATGCCGGTGATGAGCGGGCCCGAGTTCCTGCGCCGCCTGCGCATCGAGCCCGGCGGGGCCGAACCGAAGGTCATCTTCTGCTCGGTCGAGACGGAGCTCGGCCGCATCCGCGAGGCCCTGGAGGCCGGGGCCGACGAGTTCATGATGAAGCCGTTCGACGCCGGCATCGTGGCCGGCAAGCTCCACGCCGCGGGGGCGGCATGAGGCCGCGCGAACGCGCCTTCGTGGCCGCGCTCTGCGCCGAGCGCGCCGGGCTGCGGCTCGACCATCGGCCCGGCTATCTGATGGAATCGGCGCTGGCGCCGGTCGCCCGCCGCGAGGGCTTCCTTTCGACGTCGGATCTGGTCCGCGCCGCCCGCGATCGCGCCGACGATCGGCTCTCATCGGCCATCGTCGAGGCCCTGGCCCCCGCCCAGACCGCCTTCTTCCGCGACCCGGAGGTGCTCGGGGCGGCGCTGGACGCCCTGCCGTTCCACCGCGGCGAGCCGCTGCGCATCTGGAGCGCGGGTTGCGGCGCGGGGCAGGAGGTCTATTCCCTGGCCATGCTGCTGGCCGAGCGGCGCTCGCCGGCGGCCGTGGAGATCACCGGTTCCGACCTGAGCCAGCGGCTGATCGACAAGGCCGAGGCCGGCCTCTACAGCCCCTTCGAGGTGCAGCAGGGGCTTTCCGCCGGACGCCTTGTCGAGCACTTCGAGCAACTGGGCGAGGGCTTCGCGGTGAAGCCTCGGCTCCGCGCGGGGCTGCGCTGGCGGCGGGAAAACCTGCTGCAGGACGCGCCCGAGGCCGGCCGCTACGATCTGGTGCTCGGCCGTTATCTCCTGAGCTCGCTGGGGCCCTCGGCGCGGACCCGGGTGCTCGCCCTTCTGCGGGCGGCGCTGAAGCCGGGCGGCTGCCTCTTGCTCTCGCCGCACGACGCCATCGCCGCCTACGCGCTCGGTCTCGAGCCGCTGGGGAGCGCGCCGGGCCTGTTTCGTCAGAGCGCGGCGGTCGCCCAGGCCGCCTGACGCGCGATAGCCCCGCCGCCGAACGGCGGGGCCTGTTTGCGAACGCCGCTTGCCTTAGTGCTTGGCGTCCTGCGCGGTCTGCGACACCGCTTGGCCGGCGGCCGAAACGTCCTGTCCCGCACCTTTGACGGTGTTGCAGGCGGCCACGGCGAAGCTGGCGGCGAAGGCCGCCAAGATGACGAATTTGCGCATAGGGAATCTCCCGGGGGGTTTGCGAGTCGCGTTCGCCGAACGCCTACGCTGCCGCCTGGTTCCCCTCGCCGGTCTCGACCGGACCGTGCGCTGGGGCGCTCGGATTGGGGAAGATCAGGCGCGCGGTGATTCCGCCCGCGGCGTTGCGGACCAGCTCGGCCCGCCCGCGCAGCTGCCTTGCAAAGGCGGTCATCAGGGTGCGCCCGACGCCGGAGGTCACCAGCGCGCCGTCGGGCGCCTGGCCGTCGTCGGAGATGGCGAGCTCGGCCTCCTCGCCGTGAACGGCGAAGTCCACCCTCAGCACGCCGCCGCGTTCGGCGAAGGCGTGCTTCTGGGCGTTGGTGATGGCCTCGACGGCGAACAGCGCCAGCGGCGCGAGCCGGTCCGGGTCGATGATCAGCGCCTCGACCGAGAGATCGGTCCGCACGGCGGGCCCGTGCAGCATCTCGCCGGCCACCAGTTGCGCCGTGAGCTCCTCGAGGAACGGCCTCAGGTCCACCCGCTTCAGGTCCGGGCCCTGGTAGAGGGCGCGGTAGATCAGCGCCAGCGCCGTGATCCTCTGGCGGGTGTCCGACATGGCCGCCCGCGCCGCCGGATCGGCGAGCGAGCGCTGCTGCATGTTCAAGAGGGACGAGATGACCTGCAGGTTGTTCTTCACCCGATGGTGGATCTCGCGCATCAGCGCATCCTTCTGGGCCAGGCTGTCGCGCAAGGACGCGTCGCGTCCGACGATCGCATCGGCCATGTCCTCCAGGGTCTCGGCGAGGTCGCGGATCTCCGGCGGCATCTGGTCGGCCTGGACCGGGCGCACGGAGAGCCGGCCGCGGGCATAGAGCGCCGCGATCCGCTGCAGATAGGCGATCCAGCGCACGACCACGCGATCCGTGACCATGGTGACGGCGGCGAGCGCGAGCGCAAACGTCAGCAGCGGGAAGACGATCCCCGACAGCGGATTGAGCCACGCCCACGAGATGATCCCCGGCGAGCGCGCGGCGAGCACCACATAGACCGCCTCGCCCACGACCGGGGCCGCCGAATAGACCCGCCGTTCGCCCTTGGCGTCGCGCGCGTACCAGACGTAGGAGCCCTGGGTGCGGACCTTGTCGCGCCAGTTGGCGGGCAGGGCGCCGAAGGCGGCGGCGTTGGTCTGCGTGATGAAGCGGCCGGTGGACTCGGCCAAGGCCACCTCCGAATGGGCCGGCAGGATCGGATCGGTGACCGAGGGTTCCAGGCTGGCCAGCTTGATCACCGCCACGAAGGCGCCGTCGAAGCGTCCGTCGGGGGCGGTGGCGCGCACCGCGGCCAGCACCGCCGGCTCGCCGGCGTAAGGCGAGCCGGCTTCGCGCGTGACCACCAGCTGCTGGCCGGCGGCGAGCGCCTGGAACCAGGGTCGCATAGCGCGGCGCGCGTCGGGCGGCACGTCCCCGGCCGCGCAGGCCACCCGCCCGCGGCTGTCGAAGCGGATGAGATTGGCGTAGCCCGGCACGCGCTGGGTCACCTCGGCCAGGCGCTGGCCGCATTGATAGCCGATCGCCCCCGGCGCCAGGGTCTGCAGCAGGATGTCGGCGCCTTCCATGCGGGCCCGCGCCGTGGTCGCGCTGCGCTCGGCCGCAAAGCCCAGGTTGTGCTGCAGCTGCGCGCGCTCGCGGCTGAAGGCGATGGCCGACTGCAGGACGCCCAGCAGCAGCACGGGCAGAAGAGCCGCGGCGAGCGCCGCGGTGAGGCGAACCCTGATGGTGCTCAGCGATGCCCAGGGCAGGCCGGCCATGAAGCCCGTATCCGTCCTTACCGGACGGTGCTTAGCCGCTCCGCATCGGCGAGGATAGAGCGCATCGCATCTCCCGCCGGCTCCCCGTCCCGATCGTAGGCGCCGCCCTCGAGGATGGCGTGCAGCGCCCGGCGCGCCCGGCTCACGCGGCTCTTCACCGTGCCCACGGCGCAGCCGCAGATCTCGGCCGCCTCCTCGTAGGCGAAGCCGCCGGCGCCGACCAGGATGAGCGCTTCGCGCTGTTCCGGCGGCAACATGGAAAGACCCTGGCGCAGCTCGTCGAGCGCCACCGGGGCTTCCGGATCGTCGACCGCCACCAGGGTGCGCTCGGCGGCTTCCTGGTCGAGCTGACTCTGGCGCCAGGAGCGGCGCTTCTCGGAATAGAACTGGTTGCGCAGGATCATGAAGGTCCAGGCCTTCATGTTGGTGCCCATCTGGAAGCTCGCGCGCGCATCCCAGGCCTTCATCATCGCGTCCTGCGCCAGGTCGTCGGCGGCCGCGGGATCGCCGCACAGGGTGCGCGCGAAGGCGCGCAGGTGCGGGATGAGCTGGACCAGTTCACGCTTGAAGGCCTCGTCGTCGGTCTCACGCGACGGCGCGGGTTGCTGGGCCTCGTCCATCAGCCCTTCTCCGAGGAGCGGCTGTCGGCGCGGCGCAGGATCTCGAGGAATTCGTCCGGGACGTCTTCGTTGACCACCTGGTCGAACATCTGGCGCAGGCGGACGCCGATCGCCTGCTGGCGCAGGCGGGCTTCGTCCAGGGCGGCGGACGACTTGCGTCGTTCGCCAGAAGGTTTTTGCTCGATCATTTCTTCGGCGTGCCGCTCTCGCGACGGCCGCCCCCTCTTTGTATTCTCGCCGTCGCTCAACGCCCGACTCCGTCGCCGGTTCCCTTAAGTGAGCGTACAAGATGCGGAAAACGGGGCCGATTGGGAACAAGTTCCCGCCGTTCACGTTTTTGGAACATCATGGGCTCTCGGCCGGGCGTACTTGCGCATGCCCGCGCCGGCAAGCCTACAAGGGAGGGGTTGCCTTTGAGTCTTCTCGCTCGACTCGCACCGCATCTGCCTTACGTGCGCCGGTACGCGCGCGCCCTGACGGGCGATCAGACGACCGGCGACCACTATGTCCGGGTCGCGCTGGAAGCGCTGGCCGCCGGGGAACGGGTGCTCGATCCCAACCTGACGCCCCGCGTCGCGCTCTACCACGTGTTCCACGCCATCTGGTGCTCCTCCGGCGCCCAGCTCGAGGGACCTGCCGATGACGATCCGGCCGCCGACGACACCACGCGGCGGCTGATGCGCATCGCCCCGCGCTCGCGCCAGGCGTTCCTGCTCACCGCCCTCGAAGGCTTCACGCCCTCCGAAGCGGCCCAGATCCTGGGCGCCGACTTTGCCGAGGTGGAGAAGCTGATCTCCGAGGCGCAGGCCGAGATCGACGCCGAACTGGCGACCGATGTGCTGATCATCGAGGACGAGCCGGTGATCGCCGCCGACATCGAGGCGCTGGTCAAGGAGCTCGGCCATTCGGTCGTCGACATCGCCGCCACGCGCACCGAAGCCATCGACGCGGTGGCCCGCAAGACGCCCGGACTGGTGCTGGCCGATATCCAGCTGGCGGACGGCTCGTCGGGCATCGACGCGGTGAAGGACATCCTGGCCCGCTTCGACGTGCCGGTGATCTTCATCACCGCCTTCCCAGAGCGCCTGCTGACCGGCGAGCGGCCGGAGCCCACCTTCCTGATCACCAAGCCTTTCCAGCCGGAGACCGTGAAGGCGGCGATCGGCCAGGCGCTGTTCTTCCATCCGCGCAAGGCGTCCCGTCAGGCCGCCTGACCGGAACGCGGCGGCTCCGCCTTCGTTGATCCACAAGGGCGCCCGCGCGGCGCCCTTGTCATGTGGATGGAGCTCAGCGCGATGCTCGGTTGGTCTGTCGTCTTCGCCATCGTGGCCGTGGTGGCCGGCCTGCTGGGCTTCTTCGGCCTCGCCGGGATCGCCGCGACCATCGCCAAGATCCTGTTCTTCGTCTTCCTCGTGTTGCTGGTGGTGAGCTTCGCGATCCGCGCCTTCCGCGGCCAGTCGGTGCTCTAGCGGCGGCCCCAGGCGGCGCCCCACGGACGGCCGGCCGGGCCGGCGATCAGGACGGCGGGTTGGTCGGATTGCCGCCGTTGCGGGGCGCGAGCGGCGCGCCCTTCTGATAGTTCTGGCGGCTGGCGGCGTTGGGCGGGGGCGCCTGGAAGCCGTTCGCCTGCGACGGTTGGGTCGCATAGGGCTGCGAGACGGAAGACAGCCCCCGGGCGTGGAACGCCCAGGTGATCAGGAAGCCCAGGATCACCAGCGCCATGCCGATCACCAGCACCCACAGGATCGGCAGGCCTCTGCGGCCTTGTCGGGCGCGCGTCGCGCCGATTGAGGGTCGATGGGAGTTGGCCATGAAGCGGCCTCCTTACTCGGACGGGAAATAGCTGAACGGCCCGGTCGAGGCGTGCGCGTGGGCGTCCATGCGTGGCGCCGTCAAGGAGCCGATCAATCCGCTGGCCAGCGCCAGCCCCAGCACCGCCGAGATGACCAGCAGGCGTCGCCGCGCCCGCTGCTGGCGGTAGCTGGGCGTGCGGACCAGGACGATTCCGCTTCGCGAGGTGAAGCCTGAATGCACGGCGAGCCCTCCTCACGGACCGGCGGGCCCCCTTCGCCCGTCATGTTCCGAAACGCCCGCCTTCGCCGGAACGTTCCGCTGCGCGGGCGAGCGCGGCTCGGCTCAATAAAAGCCTTGCAATTTCAAAGCCTGTGGATAAGCGTGAACGATCGCTGCACCGCGCGGGGCTCGGCGCCCGCGACGGCGGCTCGCCGGTGCCGAAATTAATTTGGAAAAAACTGCGGACCCCGCGGAACGCTCCTGGGGGAGTGGGTGTTTAGCCCATTGCGGAGGCGGCGACGCCCCCCCCGACTTGAGACTGGCGAGCATGCCAGTCTGCCGTCTCCGCACCCCTTTTCTCGATGATGCACACTTCGGCGGGTCCCTCGGGACCCGCCCTTTCTTTGTGCGCTCATCTTGGGCCTGGAGCCTATTTCGCCGGCGCCAGCCGCAGGGTCACCTCGGCGCGCCGACGGAGCGGGGCGCTGCGGCCCTCCGCCGTCGTGGCGCCCGCCTGGCCGGCGGCGGAAAGCTTGAGGTCGACGGTCGGAAGCCCGGCGCCGGCCAGCGCCTGGCCGACTGCGGCGGCGCGCCGGTTGGAGAGCTCGAGATTCGCCGCCGGCGCCCCGGCGGCGTCGGCGAGCCCGGTCACCTCCACCGCCCGCACCTGGCAGCCGCGGGCCGCGCTGGCGGCCTGATCGACCACCAGCCGGCTTTCGCGGGTGAGCTGCGCCGACTGCGGCTCGAAATAGATCGACACCGTCTCGTCGGCGCATCGGGGCGGCTCCCTCACCAGCCGTGATCGCGCCGGCTGCAGGCTCGCGCAGCCGCCCAGCACCATCGCTGCGCCCAGCGCAGCCCTCATCGCCTGCTTCATCGTCCTTCTCCCCAGCGCCCATGACAAAGGGCGGCCGGTGGTCCGGCCGCCCCTCGCCAGTGTGGCACGACCGCTCAGTAGCGGGGCGTGCCGTCTTCCCAGAAGTACCGGCCAGTGGCCGGATCATAGTAGTAATAGCGGCCGGCGCGCTCATCATAGTACTGCCGCCGGTTCGGCGCCGCTTGCGCGCCGCAGCCGCCTTCGTCGTGGCAGCCCTTCACCGCGCCGGCGGCCCCGCCGATGGCCGCGCCGATGGCCGCGCCACCGAGCGTGCTGCCGTGGGCCAGGTTGTTGCCGACCACCGCGCCGGCGACTGCGCCGAGCGCGGCGCCGCCGAGGGTGGTGTTGGTCGTGTGCGGATCGTCGGCGCAGGCCGCGACCAGGACGCTGGCGCCGGCAAGGGCGATCAATGGCTTGAGCATATACGGCTCTCCTTGGCTGTCCCCTGCCGCCCTAACGCCAGGCGGTCGGGCCAGTTCCCCTCCGGAACCGCGAGGCCCGGCCGCCGTTGGATGCGCGCAACACCGGAATTCGGAGCATTTCCCATGGTTGGCGGACGTCTGGACGACGACGCGAAGGCCCCCGAGGCCGCCGACGCGGGCGACATCCGCGCCGACCTGCGCCACGCCTACGAGCGCGGCCGGCTGGACGAGCGCGCCCGCCGCCGCCGTCACCCGATCTTCATGACCATCACCTTCATCTGCGCCATCGTCGGGCTGGTGTCGCTGGTGCTGGCGGGCATGAACGGCTCGTTCGCCCGCGGCGGCGCCATGATGGACGACGGACTGGCGATCGCCGCCAACCGCGCCGGCCCCGCCGCGCGCCAGGCCGCCGACAACGCCCGCCAGAGGGCGGGCGGCGCCGCCAGGGCCGCGACGTCCAGCGGCGCCGGCTGATCCGGCGAGGTCCCGAAGCTCCGTGAGCCGCATCCGCCGCGTCGAGGTGGTGGCGAACCTCGCCTCGGGCGGCGTGACCGCGGACACGCCTGCGGAAATCGAGAAGATCTGTCTCGATCACGGGCTGACCCCCCACGTCTGCGCGCCGGCCAGCCACGACCTGACGAATTGCCTGCGCGCCGCGGTGGACGCGGGCCCCGACCTGCTGATCCTCCTGGCCGGCGACGGCACGGCGCGCGCCGCCGCCGAGCTCTGCGGCCCCGCGGGCCCGGTGATCGCGCCGCTGCCGGGCGGCACGATGAACGTCCTGCCGCGCGCCCTCTACGGCGACCGGTCCTGGCCCGACGCGCTCAGCGTCGCCCTCGCGCAGGGCGAGGTCCGCACCCTGGCGGGCGGCGAGGTCGAGGGCCGGTGCTTCCTCGTCGCAGCCCTGCTGGGCGCGCCGGCGTGGTGGGGCGCCGCGCGCGAGGCGGTCCGGGAGCACGCGCTGACGCTCGCCTGGCTGCGGGCGCGCCGCGCCGTGAAGCGCGCCTTCTCGGGCCGGCTGCGCTACGCCCTGGATGAGGGCCGCCGCGCCCGGGCCGAGGCGCTGGTCTTCCTGTGCCCGCACGTCTCGCGCGCGCTGCCCGACGAGGCGAAGGCGCTGGAGGCCGCCGCGCTCGACCTCAACGGCGCGGCCGACGCCTTCCGCCTGGGCTTCCACGCCCTGGTCGGCGACTGGCGCGACGCGCCGGCCGTGGAGACCGCGCCGTGCGGTCGGGGCCGGGTCTGGGCCGCCGGCCGCATTCCCGCTCTGCTCGACGGCGAACTCGTCCGCTTGAACAGCCAGGCCGAAGTCGCCTACCGACCGGCCGTCGCCCGCGTGCTCGCACCGCCGAAAGACCTCTGAACCCCATGCCGCTCCGGCTCGCCCACCTGTCGGACATTCACTTCGGCGGCGAGAACCGCGCCGCCGTCGCCGCCGCCCTGGATCATCTCAACGCGAGCGCCTACGACCTGGTGGTGGTCTCGGGCGACCTCACCCGCTACGCCGAGCGGCGGGAATTCGCCCGCGCCGCGGAATGGCTTTCGGCCCTGAGGGGGCCTCGGCTCGTGACCCCCGGCAACCACGATGCGCCGTACCTGGCCTGGGCGGAGCGGATCTTCGCCCCGTTCCGCCGGTTCGAGGCGACGATCGGTCCGGCCGCCGTCCAGACCTACCAGGGAAACGGCTTCGCCGTGCGCGGCCTGAACACCGCCCGCGGCGCGCAGGCCCGTCTCAATTGGTCGAAAGGCCAGGTCGCCCCGCGCGAGGCGCGCGCCGCGGCGCGCTGGCTCGCCGCCGCAGACGCGGAGTGCATACGGATCGTGGCCTGTCATCATCCGCTGATGGAGATGATCGGCGGCCCGATGACCGCGCGGGTGTGGAACGGCGCCGCGGCGGCGCGGCTGTTCGCCGAGGCCCGTGTCGACCTCGTGCTCTCGGGTCACATCCATGCGCCGTTCGCCTGGGCCTATCCGTTCGGCGACGGCGCCACCTACGCCGTCGGCGCCGGCACGCTGTCGGTCCGCGAGCGCGGGACTCCCGCCGGCTTCAATGTCGTGGAAATCGAAAGGGCGGCGATTCGCATCGCCGCCCTTGCTTGGACCGGCTCGCACTTCGAGCCGTATCGCACTTGGTCTGTCGACCGGCGTCCTTCCGGCGCCGGCCGGAGCTAGAGCGTTGGCCTTCCTCGCACGAAGTGCATCACGAGCGAGACAAGGAACAGCACGAGGAAGACGTAGAACAGGATCTTGGCCACACCTATCGCCGCCCCTGCGATTGTCGTGAAGCCGAGCACAGCGGCGATCAGTGCGATCACCAGGAAAGTCAGGGCCCAGCCTAGCATTGCGAGTTTCTCCAAACGCGCCAGAGAGTGGCGCTGACGAGTGCGGGCGCTCGCCCGCGCCGCACTCAACGTCTGCTTGGAGGCGCCGTTCCCGCCGGCCTCAGGACTTCCGCGCGCCGCGGCTGGCGAAAGCGGCGGAGACCACGGCGGTCAGGATGCGGGGATTCTTCACGATCACCGCCACGGCGGCGGCGATCGCGCCGGCGGCGACCAGCGGCCGCTCGCGGGCGAGCTCGACCAGGCGGCCGGTGAGGTTCTGCTGATCGCCCTTGGGCCGCTTCGGATTGGCCTTGCGGGTCAGCAGGAAGGCCAGCACGAGCGCGATTATCGCTGCGGCGAGCGCCACCGCCGCCGCGCCCCAGGCCGGGCCGACCAGGTCGCGCACGACGGCGTAGAGCGTGTAGGCGAGCGCCACCACGCATACCGCCGCCGCGGCCGCGATCGCAGCGATCGCGGCCACCATCGAGATCAGTTTCTTGAAGATCAACGTCGGCCGGAAGAGAGCAGCAGACCGATGAGCACGCCGACGCCAAGCGCCGCCCCGGTGGCGGCGAGCGGCCGCTCGCGGACCCGCTCCGTCACATACTGCTGGGCCTGTTCGAGCTGCTGGCTGGCGGTGTCGGCATAGGCGCGCGACTGGGCGCGCAGCTGCTCGAGGCCGTCCTGCACGGCCTGCTCGATCCGCGCGCGGGCGTCAGCGAAGCTGCGCTGAGCCTCGGCCGTCAGGCGGCCGCCCGTGTCGGACGTGGTCTTGGTCGTCTCGTCGGCGAAATCGGCGGCGTTCGCAGGCATGTGGGTGTCTCCGAAAAGGCAGCCCCGGCGCGCAACCGGAGGAGCGCAAGCGTCAACGTTGAACATCGTAGGCCGGTTCCGCCCCTGGTGCAAAGGCGGAGCCTCCCCCTCGATCGGCGAAACGCGGGTCACCGGCGGCGGTTCCTGGTCGCGCTGACGATTGGGCGGCCCTATGTATGGCCGCATGACGCGCCAAGAGGTGGGCCGACCGACCGACCGCCGCCGCCTGGAGCTGGCCCTGGAGGCCGCGGGTCTCGGCGAGTTCGAGTGGGACATCGAGCGCGACCGGCTCGCGGTCAGCGAGCGCATGGCCGCGATCACCGGCCTGGCGGCCGGCGAGCACGCCGCCGAGGGCGGGCGCGCCCTGGAGTGCGCCGTGCACCCCGACGACTTGCCCGCGCTGCGCCAGTCGCGCGAACGCGCGCTCGCGGCCGGCGACCGCTTCGAGGCGGTCTTCCGCCACGTCCGGCCCGACGACGGCGCCATCGTCTGCGTCAGGACGACAGGGATCGTGGTGCGCGCCCCGGATGGCCGGCCGGTGCGGGTGACCGGCGTCGTGCAGGACATTACCGGCCACGAGCTCGAGGAGGAGCGCCGCACCTCGCTGATGGCCGAGCTCGACCACCGGGTGAAGAACGTGCTCGCCGCTGTGCAGGCGCTCGCCTATCAGACCGCCCGGCAGACCACCTCGCTCGACGTGTTCCTGCAGAATTTCGCCGGCCGGCTGAAGGCCATGGCCTCGGCCAACGAGCTGCTCACCGCCGCCCGCTGGCGCGGGGCCGCCGTGGATCATCTCGCGGCCGCCGAGCTCGGCGCCATCGCGCCGGGCCAGACCAGCTGGCGCGGGCCGGAGCTGTTCCTCACGCCGAGGGCCGCCAACGCCCTGGCGCTGGCCTTCCACGAGCTGGCCGCCAACGCGGTGAAGTTCGGCGCGCTCTCCATGGACAGCGGCCGGGTCGACGTGCGCTGGCGGCGGGTTTCCGAGGGGTTCGAGCTCGACTGGGCCGAAACCGGCGGTCCCCGCGTCGCGCCGCCCGCCACCCGAGGCTTCGGCTCCACCCTGCTGGAGCAGGTGACCGGCCGCGAGCTCAACGGCCAGGCGGAAATCCAGTATCGCCCATCCGGGGTGCGGGTGCGTCTGCGGGCGGGAGCCGGCGCCATCGCGCCCAGGCCCGAGACCGTGCCGGAGGCGCCGTCGGCGCGGGTCACCGAGCTCGTCTCGCCGCGCCCCGTCAACCGCCCCTCGAACCTGAAGGGCGCGCGCGTGCTGATCGTCGAGGACGCGGTGCTCCTCGCCCTGGAGCTGGAGACCGGGCTCTCCGAGGCCGGCGCCCAGGTGATCGGCCCGGCCTATGAACTGGAGGAGGCGATGGGCCTGCTCGACCGGCCGATCGACGCCGCGGTGCTCGACGCCAACCTCAACGGCCGCTCCGTCGCGCCGGTGGCCGAGGCGCTCACCGCCCGGCGCGTCCCCTTCCTGTTCGCGACCGGCTACGGCGAGACCGGCGGCGCGCCGGGCGGGTTCGATGCGCCGGTGATCCGCAAGCCCTACGACGTGACCCAGGTCGCCGTCGCCGTGGCCGAGCTGCTGACGCCGGCCTGACCTCGCCTCCCGGTCGCCGGCCCCCCCTGGGACAAGGCGCCGCCTCGCCTCGCCCCAAGCTAAGCTGTAACAAGCTGCATGGGGGATCTGCGGCGGGGGCCGCAGGGGCCGGACCGGCGGCCAGGGGACCTCGCCCGGATCAAGCGACCCTGCCTCCATGCCCGCAGTCGCGCCGCCGTCGACAGGACTGCGTCTGTCCGGCGCGAGAGGGCGGCGTTGCGAGCACGCCAGATGAGGGTCGCGCGGCGACCCTAGGCAAGCTCGTAGTGGATGATTTCGAGCATATGGCCGTCCGGGTCGCGGAAGTAGATCGAGTCGCCGTCCTTCTGCGAACCGTGAGCCTTCCCCGGCCCCTTCATGTTGCCGACCGAGTCGAAATCGTCGCCGAACGGGATCTCCGCGGCGCGCAGCCGCTCGACGGCGCCTTGGAACTCCTCGCGCGTCATGGAGAAGGCGAGGTGCTGGCTGACCTCCGGGGCGCGCGGGATCAGCTGCAGCACCAGTGTCGGCGTGACCCTCACCAAGGCCACCGGCTCGTACCTGAAGCCCAGCACGCGGTGATAGAAGCGAACGCTCCGTTCGACGTCCGAGACCGGCAAGATGAGATGATCGAGCTGTATCGTCATGGCCGCCTCCGTCTCGATGATTGGCCGGGTGGTGAGATTGTCAAACCTCAGATCACGCCCTTGGCCTTGAGCTCGGCCAGGCGAGCCTCCGAGCAGCCGGCGAGGTCCTTCAGCACCTGATCGGTGTGCTCGCCCAGCGCGGGGCCCGGCCAGCGCACCCGCCCGGGCGTCTCGGACAGCTTCGGGAAGGCGTTCTGCATCTTCAGCTTGCCGAACACCGGGTGCGGCAGCTCGACGATGTCTTCGCGGGCCCGGAACTGCGGATCCTCCAGCATGTCGGGGGCGCGGTAGACCCGGCTCGCGGGCACGCCGTGCGTCTGCAGCAGCGCGAGGAGCTCCTCCAGCCGCCGGTCCTGCGTCCATTCGGCGATGGTCGCGTCGAGCTCGGCCTGGTTGATCCCGCGCGCCGCGTGGTCGCGGAACTTCGGCTCGCGCGCCAGCTCCGGGCGGCCGATCGCCTCGCACAGCCGCGCGAACACGGTGTCGCCGTTGCCGCCGATCAGGATCAGCTCGCCGCCCGCGCAGGGATAGGCGTTGGACGGCGCGATGCCGGGCAGGATCGAGCCGGAGCGTTCGCGGATGTAGCCGGTCAGGTCGTATTCGGTGACCAGGTTCTCCATCACCGCCAGCACGCTCTCGTAGAGCGCCGCATCGATCACCTGGCCGCGGCCGGTGCGCTCGCGGGCGTGCAGCGCCATCAGGATCCCCATGGCCGCGTGCATCGCCGCCAGGCTGTCGCCGATCGAGATGCCGGCCCGCGCCGGCGGCCGGTCCGGCTCGCCCGTCACATAGCGCAGGCCGCCCATCGCCTCGCCGATCAGGCCGTACCCCGCGCGCTGGGCGTAAGGGCCGGTCTGCCCGAAGCCGGAGATGCGGGCCATGATCAGGCGCGGATTCCCCGCCGCGAGGCTCTCGTAGGAGAGCCCCCACTTCTCCATCGCCCCGGGGCGGAAGTTCTCCACCACGATGTCGGCCCCGCCGATCAGCCGGCGCGCGATCGCCTGGCCGTCAGGCGTCCGCAGGTCGAGCCCGACCGACTTCTTGTTGCGTCCGATCACCGGCCACCAGGGCGAGAGGCCCTTGGGCAGGCTGCGGCCCCACTGGCGCATCGGATCGCCGGTCCTCGGGTCCTCGATCTTGATCACCTCGGCGCCGAAGTCGCCGAGGATCTGGCCGCAGAACGGCCCGGCGATCAGCGTGCCCATCTCGATGACCCGCAGGCCGGCGAGGGGGCCTTCGGTCTTTGCGGCGGGGTCGGTCATGGGGCGAGGCTCGATCAAGGAACGCGGGAGGCAAGCGTGGGTTTGGGGATTGGGCCAGGAGCCTGAGGCCCGCTGCGCTTGTCAACGCCCGGAGGCCGCCATGCCCCGCAGACTTGTTCCTGCGATCCTCGCCGCCGCGGCGCTCTCGGCCTGCGGCCGGAGCGACCGCTCCGTGCAGAGCGCCGCCCAGGCGCCCAGCCGGCCGGAGGCGGTGGCCGTGATCCCGACGCCTTCGAAGCAGACCGATGCGGCCGATTTCGCGAACAGGGCGGCCGCCGGGAACGCCTTCGAGCTCGCCGCGGCCCAGATCGCCCAGAGCCGAGCCTCCAGCAACGACGTGAAGGCCTTCGCCGCCATGATGCTGCGCGACCACACCAACTCGGCCCAGGACTTCAAGGCCGCGATCGCCGCGTCCGGCCAGGCGCTCTCGCCCTCCGAGGCCCTCTCGCCCGACCAGCAGCAGGCGATGATGGATCTCAAGGCCGCCCAGCCGGGCGATTTCGACAAGACCTACATGCGCACCCAGGTCGAGGCCCACCAGAAGGCGCTCGCCCTGTTCCAGGACTACGCCCAGAACGGCACGGTGACGTCGCTGAAGAGCTTCGCCGCCCAGGGCGCGCCGGTGATCCAGAACCACCTTGAAGCCGCTCAGCAGATCATGGCTGCGCTGAAGTAGGTTTTGCGCCGCGCGCGGCCGCGCGCTAGGGCGTCGGCATGGCCGCCAAGACCGCCCCCTACGTCATCGATCCGCCCGCCGTCGTCGCCGTGCCGGTCGAGGGAGCGGCGGGCCTGTTCCCGGTGCGCCGCATCCTCTGCGTCGGGCGCAACTACGCCGCCCACCGGCGCGAGATGGGCGGCGACGACCGCGATCCGCCGTTCTTCTTCGCCAAGCCCGCCGACGCCATCGTCCTGCCGGGCCGCGACGTCGCCTACCCGCCACGCACATCGAACCTGCACCATGAGATGGAGCTGGTGGTGGCGCTCGAGGCGGGCGGCGCCGAGGTCCCCCCGGAGCGGGCCCTGGACCTCGTGTTCGGCTACGCGGCCGGCGTCGATCTCACCCGCCGCGACCTGCAGAACGCCGCCAAGGACAAGGGGCAGCCCTGGGAGGCCGGCAAGGCTTTCGATCAGGCGGCCCCGATGTCGGCCATCCGCCGCTGGTCGGGTCCGCCGCCGCAAGGGCGCATCCGGCTCACCGTCAACGGCCAGGCGAGGCAGGACGCGAGCGTGGCCGACATGATCTGGAACGTGGCCGAGGTCATCGCCGAGGCCTCCAGGCTGTGGCGCCTCGCGCCGGGCGACCTGATCTTCACCGGCACCCCCGAAGGGGTCGGGCCGGTCCTCCGCGGCGACCGGGTCGAAGGCGAGGTCGAGGGCGTCGGCCGCCTCGCCTTCGAGGTGGTCTGAGATGGCCTTGCGGCTGCACAGCTACTGGCGCGCCACAGCGCCCTACCGCGTGCGGATCGGGCTCAACCTCAAGGGTCTCGCCTACGACTACGCGCCGGTGAACCTGATCGCCGGCGACCAGCACGGCGAGACCTATCGCGGGATCAATCCCCAGGAGCTCACGCCCGCCCTCACCACGCAGGATGGCCGGGTGCTGACCCAGAGCCTCGCCATCCTGGAGTGGCTGGAGGAGGTCCATCCGGTCCCGCCGCTGCTGCCCGCCGATCCGGCCGACCGCGCGAGCGTCCGCGCCATGGCCGGCATCGTCGCCTGCGACATCCATCCGCTGAACAACCTGCGCATCCAGCAGCAGCTCACCGCGCTCGGCGTCGACGACGCGGGCCGCAGCGCCTGGAGCCAGCGCTGGATCGAGGACGGCTTTCGCGCGCTGGAGCCGATGATCGCGCGCCATACCGCGGGCTGGGCGTTCGGGACCGAGCCGACGCTCGCCGACTGCTGCCTGATCCCGCAGGTCTATTCCGCCGAGCGCTACAAGGTGGACCTCGCGCCCTATCCGGCGATCCGCGCCGTCGCTCAGCGTGCGGCGGCCCACCCCGCCTTCGCCGCGGCCCATCCCGACCGCCAGCCGGACGCCAGGCCTGGCTGACAGGGGTTGTGGCGGTCGCCGCTGGGCTCTAGAGCGCGGCCATGCTCGACGATCTGAAGGCCAACAACCGGCGGTGGGCGGAGCGCAAGACCTCCGAGGACCCGGGCTTCTTTCAGCGCCTGCTCGGCCAGCAGGCCCCGGAATACCTGTGGATCGGCTGCTCGGACAGCCGCGTGCCCGCGACCGAGATCGTCGACCTCGACCCGGGCGAGATGTTCGTCCACCGCAACATCGCCAACCTCGCCCCGCCGCAGGACGCGAACTACCTGTCGGTGCTGCAGTTCGCGGTGGATGTGCTGAAGGTGAGGCACATCCTGGTCGTCGGCCACTACGGCTGCGGCGGCATCGCCGCGGCGGTGGACGGCGGCCGGCGCGGGCTGATCGACCACTGGCTGCATCCCATCCGCGAGGTCGCCCACGAGCACCGCCATGAGCTCGACGCCTTGCCCGCAGAGCGCGAGCGCCTCAACCGGCTCTGCGAGCTCAATGTGATCCGCCAGGTCAGGAACGTGGGCTCCGACGTCTTCGTGCAGGACGCGTGGGCCCGCGGCCAGACGATCAGCGTCCACGGCTGGGTCTATTCGCTGGAGACCGGGCTCATCAAGGACCTGGACGTCACCCTCCGCGCGCCCGGCGACCTTGAGCGGCTGGAGAGCTAGGCGAGCTTGATCTCGCGCAGCCGCTGCTGGAGGTAGTCGTTGGCGGTGATCGGCTCGGGGTAGCGGTTCGGGCGCTGCGCGTCGATGCAGCTCGGCAACGTGCGGATCAGGTAGTCCGAGTTGAAGTGCAGGAAGAACGGCGTGGAGTAGCGCGCATAGCCCCGCCGCTCCGGCGCGGGATTGACCACCCGATGCGTGGTCGAGGGCAGCTTGTCATTGGTCAGCCGCTGCAGCATGTCGCCGATGTTGCAGACCAGCGAGCCCGCCGGCGGATTGATCGGCAGCCAGCTCCCGTCGCGGTCCTTCACCTCCAGCCCCGCCTCCTCGGCCCCGAGCAGCAGGGTGATGACGTTGATGTCCTCATGCGCGGCGGCGCGGATGTGCGGCCCGTTCTCGGGCACGGGCGGATAGTGCAGCAGCCGCAGGATGGAGTTGCCCTCGCCGACCGTGGGCTCGAAGACATGGCGCTCCAGGCCGAGCCAGGCCGCGATCGCCTCCAGCACCTTCAGTCCCATGGCGTCGAGCGCGCCGTAGAGCCAGCCCACGGTTTCGCGGAAGCCGGGGACGTCGGCGTCGGGCCAGACATTGTCGGGCATGTGGTCGCGGAAGCGGTGGCCGGCCGGCAGGTCGCGGCCGACGTGCCAGAATTCCTTCAGGTCGTAGTGCGTCTCGCCCTTGGCGGTCTCGACGCCGAACGGCGTGTAGCCGCGCTGGCCCATCACCGGCAGCTTGTATTTCAGCTTCACCGGCTCCGGCAGGGCGAAGAAGCGCTTCGCCGAGCCGAGCGCCGCCTCGATCCGCGCCTGCGGCAGGCCGTGGTCGGCGATCACCGCGAAGCCGTAGCGCGCGAACGAATCGCCCAGCGCCTTGGAGAACCCCTCGAAATCGCGGTTGAACGCGCGGAACGACACGGGCGCGAGGCTGCGGGGCAGGGCGGCGGCTTGGCTCATCGCGCCGAGCCTACACGCGCCGGACGCGCCTCTCCACCCGCGGCGACGTCGCGCCGGGTGCGCTCTACATCGGCGGCTTGGCGCCGTTCTCGCCGATCGAGACCGAGCTCGCCGCCATCGAGCCGTCCGGGTTCTTGCGCACCACCATGAACACCGGGATGCCCGGCTTGACCTGCTCGCGCGCGCCGCCGGTGATCTGCACCACCGGCACCTTGGCGGGCACGGTGATGTGCCGCAGGCCGGTGCCGTTGTAGGCCACGTCCAGCTCGCGGCTGCCCTTCTTGCCGGCCACGACCTTGCCCACCGTGCCGTTGGTCATCATCGAGCCCGGCTTCAGGTCCCAGCCGTAGTGGCCCTCGCCCATCTTCACGCCGGGCGGAAAGACGTGCACCTCGAGGCTGCGCCCGGCGCCTTCCGACTTCGGCATCTCGGTGGTGCCGATGAAGCTGCCTGGCTTGATGGCGTCGATCGCCACCGGCTTCATCACCGCCACCGTCCAGGTCGGCGATAGCGCCACCTTCTCCGGCGCGCCCTTCTCGGGCTTCACGGTGAGCACGTCGCCCGTGAGCGAGATCACCTTGCCGCGGACCACGGTCGGCCCGGGCGGGGTCGGGCCCTGCGCCTGGGCGACCCCGGAAAGCGCGACGGCGGCGACTGCGCCGGTGAGCGCGGCGAATAATCTGGACATGGCGATCCCCGATCCCTGCATGAGCGCGTTCCGCGGCGGCTTCGACGGCCGTCCGCGGCGCGGCGTTCACATAGCGGCGTTCAATCCAGCCGGTCAACGAAGCCTGCGCCGAACAGGGAACAGAGCCGCCCGCTCGCCAGTCTGGTCTCCGGCACGAAAGCGCAAGGAGACGGCGATGAGCGCGGACAAGGACAAGACCACCAGCAGCGACCTGGGCGGCGCGCCCGGCGGCCTGGGCGCCTCGACCGGCGCCGATCCGCGCGGCCCCGCGGCGGGCGAGCGCAGCCCGACCGGCCCGCGCAGCTTCGCGCCAAAGGAGCCCGGACGCACTGCGCCGGAGGGCGAGGGCGGCGGCGCGATGAGCGGCCGCGGCCAGGAAGAGGAGATCACGGAAGGCCCGGACGCCTCGGCGCCCGGCGACGAGACCTCCGGGACGGGCGACGGCGCGACCGGCGGAACGGGCGCTTCGGCGAGCGGCGACGCCCACCTCGGCAAGGATGGCCGAAAGCTCGGCGATCCGATGAACGCCAAGCGGCAGGTCCCCTCCGATCCGAGCCGCGACCTCGCCAACGGCAGCGGCGCGGATTAGCTCGCCCGCGGCGCTCTCTCAACGCGGGCGGAGAGAGAGGGCGCCGTGACGGGCTGCTTGCGCGGCGAGCCGCTACTTCGAGGCGCTCAGCTTGGCCTGCAGCTTCTTGGCCGCGTCGTCGTGCTTCTGGACGACCGGCGTCGCCTTGGCGGCCAGCGCCTTCAGGCCGGCGTCGGAGCCGTCCTTGGCGTAGCCGTGCAGCAGGGTAAGCGTCTCGTCGTGGGCGGAGACCTGCTGGTCCATGTAGGTCTTGTCGAAGTCGTTCGGACCGGCCGCCTTCAGGTTGTCGAGAAGGCCCTTCCGCCGTTGGTCGAGGTCGGTGGGCGCGGTCTGGCCGGACTTGGCGATCACCGGCTTGGCCTCGTCGCCGAGCTTGGTGTGGTCGGTGGTCATCATCTTGGCGAAAGCCTTGACCTCGGGGTCCTTGGCCTTCTGCTCGGCGATCTTGGCCGCGTCGAGCTCGTACATGTTGCCCTGCACCAGGTTCGACACGAAGGCGCCGGTGTCGTGCGAACCCATGGTGGCGGCCGAGGTCGAGCCGACGGCGGCCCCGGTGACGTCCTGGGCCTTGTTCGCGGCCATGCTCTGGCCCGGTGTCGAGGTGTTGGTCGCTTCGGCGGTGTTGGTCTCGGCGGGGGCGGAGTTGCCGGCCTGGTTCTTGTTGCAGGCCGCCAGCGACAGGACGGCGGCCGTGGCGGCGCAAAACAGCATTGCGCGGGTCATGATTGGAGGCTCCTTCAGAACGGATCACGAAACCGCGAGCGGCGATTCCCGGTTCCGCGCGGCCGTCAAATGAGAGGCTTGGCGCGGCTCGGTTTCGAGCGTGACGCAGGCCGTTGCAGAGGGCGGCGCGAAGGCCGATGTTGCGCGCCGCAGGAGGCCACCATGATGCAGCTCACCGCCACGTCCCAGACGGCCAGGCGGCCGGTCCGCGAGGGCGTGACGATCACCCCGCTCCGCATGGAAGCCGGCGCCGGCACCTTCCTGATGCACTATGCGCCGGGCTCGCGCTCGCCCGCCCACGTGCACCCGGACGGCGAGGAGATCTACGTCATCGCCGGCAAGGGCCGGCTCGACGACCTGCCGATCCAGGCGGGCGACTTCATCTACACGCCGCCCGGCGAGGCCCACACGCTGTTCGCCGAGACCGAGGTGGTGATCCACGTGACCCTGCCCGGGCCGGTTGTGGTGACCGAGTGAGCGAGGGCGATCCCGACTCCCAGGCGCGCGAGGCGGCGCGCCGCAAGCGCCTCGGCCGGCTGGCGGTGATCCTCCTGGGCCTGCTGGTGCTGGTCTACCTGGCTCCCCTGTTCCTCAGGCTGGCGGGCGTGAGGTTCTAGGGCGTGGGCTGGATGGTGGGCGTGATGCTGGAGCTGGCCGAGGAGCCCCGCCCGGTGCGGCACTTCTACGCCGTCGGTCACGAGGACCGCTCGCGCGCCGAGTGGGCCGCGATCGACGAGGCGCTCATCCTGGGCGCCGTGGCCACCAGCCCGGTGGATGGGGTCGAGCCGGTGGAGGCTTTCGCCAGGCTCACGCCCGGGACGATCCGCCGGATGGGCCTCGCGCCGGGCCGCGTCCACCCGCTCGGGCGGCTGTGGCCGCGCCGCTGGCTGGCGTAGCGGCGGGCTACTTCGCTTCGGCGACGCCCTTCATGATGTTGATGACGCGGGTGAACATCGCCGTGCGTCCGGCCGTGTCCTTGGTGCGGTCGGCGCCGGCCGGCAGCGCCGCGGCGTCATAGACCAGGGTGTAGAGGATCCTGGACGTCTTCGGCCCGTCGGGCCGCACCTCCACCGTGCCGTGATAGTCGATCGGCGACTTCGGCTGGGCGTAGGTGTAGGACCACGCCGTCCGGGCGACGAGCACCTCGTCCACGCGGTCGGCGATGCGGCGCACGGCGCCCACCGCCTCGGGCTTGCCGGAGGTGATCACGCAGCTGGTCTTCAGCCAGGCCCCGATGTCGCAGAAGCCGCCGATCTTCTTCCAGGTCACATCGGCCGGCGCGTCGACGCTCGCCTCCAGGGGGATGACCACATAGTCCGCCGCCCGCGCGATCCCCGCCGACAGCCCCAAGGCCGCGACGGCGGCCACGGCCACATTCCCAAGATAGCCCATGCTGATTCCCCCCGAGCGATGCCGCCCAGTTGGCCACAGCTTCCGGGCGGGGCCAAGCGCCGGCATCACGGCGCCGTGACGCGCAGCTCCCAGGCTTGATCGAACGGTCCAGGTCTATAGGGTCGGGCCGCGATCTTTCGGGAGTGGGTGGTTGTCCGACCAGGATCTTGCGGCGTTCGTCCGCGAGCACATCCGCTCGGTCTGGGCGCTGGAGCTGCTGCTGCTGCTGAAGCGGGACCCGGAGCGATGCTGGGAGCCGGCCGAGCTCGTGCGCGAGCTGCGGGCCTCCACCAGGGTGGTCAATGACAACCTGCTGAGGTTCGAGCGCGGCGGCCTCACCGTCCGCGACGAGCAGGGCTGTCACCGCTATGCGCCGGCGGCGGCGGTCCTGAACGAGCTTTGCGATCGCCTGCAGGCGGCCTACAAACAACGCCCGGTTGCGATAGTGAACCTGATCGCCGCGCCCCGCGACCCGCTGCAGTCGCTGGCCGACGCCTTCAAGTTCCGGGGGGACGACAAATGAGCGCGCTCGCGCCGACCGCGGTCTATCTCTTATGCCTGCTCACCAGCGGGCTCTGCGCGATCCTGCTGCTGCGGGCCTACTTCCGCGAACGCTCGCGCCTGCTCCTGTGGACCGCGGTCAGCTTCGTCTTCCTGGCGCTCAACAACCTGGCCCTGGTGGCCGACATGGTGGTGTTCCCGGCGACGGACCTGTGGATCTGGCGCCAGCTCGCCGCCGCCGTCGCCCTCGGCCTCCTGCTCTACGGCTTCATCTGGGAGGCCAAGTCGTGAGCCAGCATGCCGCCTTCATCGCCGGCGCGCTGAGTTTCGGCTACCTCGTCGCGGGCCTGTTCTTCCTGAAGTTCTGGCGTCGCACCCATGACGTGCTGTTCCTGGCCTTCGCCGCCGCCTTCGCGCTGATGGCGCTGAACCAGGCGGTCCCGGCGATCATCGGCATTCCCGACGAGGCCGCCAGCGGGGTCTATCTGCTCCGCCTCGCCGCCTTCCTGCTGATCATCTGGGCGATCCTGCGCAAGAACATCGCCCGGCCGCATTAGAACCGGTGGCCGGCGAGGGCCCACAGCGCCAGCATCACCACGATGGCCGCCAGCAGGATCAGGCCGGCGTTGCGCCGACGGCCCAGCAGCGGCTCGGCGGCGGGCGGCTTCGGCGGCCGGGCGCGCCTGGCCCGCTCGCGCTCGCGCCGGTAGCGGCGCAGGTCGGTGACGCGGGGATCGGATTTAGGCCGCCGCACGGCGAAGCCAGGGGCTTTCGGGCATGCTGCGCAGCATAGCGGAGGCGGGCCGGGCGCCAACGCGGGCTTGGCGCAAACCCGCCTCGCAGCTTAAGTCTTGCTTCCGATGCCGAGCCTCGACGACATCGCCGAGCTGATCGCGGCCCGCCGGACCGGGCGGGGGCCGCTCGTGGTCGGCGTCACCGGCTCGGTGGCGGTCGGCAAGACCACGTTTGCGGCCGCACTTGCGAAGCGGCTGATGCGGCCGCCAGGCGCCACTTCCGTCGCCCTCGTCTGCACCGACGGATTCCTGTTCGACAACGCGACCCTCGAGGCCCGCGGGCTCACCCTGCGCAAGGGATTCCCGGAGAGCTACGACGCCGAGGCGCTGGCCCTCACCCTGGCCGGCCTGCGCCGTCGCGCGACCCTGGTCCCCGCCTATTCGCACGTCACCTACGACATCGACCCGGCGCTGGCGCGCGAGATCGCCCCGCCCGAGGTGCTGATCGTCGAGGGGCTCGGGCTGCACGATCCCAAGGCTGTCGGTCTCGACCTGCTGATCTATCTCGAGGCCGAGGAGGCGGATCTGGAAGCCTGGTTCACGGCCCGCTTCCTGGCGCTCTGGCGCGCCGCGGAGCACGATCCCGCCTCGTTCTATGCGCGCTTCCGGCAGATGGGCGAGGCGGAGACGCGCGCCTTCGCCGGCGACGTCTGGCGGATCATCAACCTGCCCAACCTGCGCGACCATATCGGCCCCGCCCGCGAGCGCGCCGACCTCGTGGTCCGCAAGGGATCCGATCACCGGATCGAGGCGGTCGCCTGCCGCTACGACGCCAGCCGCTCCAGCTCGTCGGCCGGAATGTCCTCGTTGGTGTAGACGTTCTGCACGTCGTCTTCGTCGTCCAGGGCGTCGAGCAGCTTCATCAGGCTCGCCGCCGCCTCGCCCGCCAGCGGGATGCGGGTCTTGGGCCGCCAGGCGACGGCGGCGGACTTGGCTTCGCCCAGGTTCTTCTCCAGGGCCGCCGCGACTTCCGACAGCTGCTCGAATCCGGTGTAGATGGTGTGGCCGTCCTCGTCGGATTCGACGTCTTCGGCCCCCGCCTCGATGGCTGCCTCCATCACCTGCTCCTCGCTGCCGGCCGGGGCCGGATAGACGATCTCGCCCACCCTATCGAACATGAAGGCCACCGAGCCCGTCTCGCCGAGGTTGCCGCCGTGCTTGCCGAAGATCGAGCGGACGTTGGAGGCCGCACGGTTGCGGTTGTCGGTCAGCACCTCGACGATGACGCCCACGCCCCCCGGGCCGAAGCCCTCGTAGCGGATCTCCTCATAGGTTTCCGCCTCGCCACCGGTCGCCTTCTTGATCGCCCGGTCGATGACGTCCTTGGACATCGACTCGGCCCGGGCGTTGGCGACCGCCAGCCTCAGCCGCGGGTTCATGGCCGGGTCGGGCAGGCCATGCTTCGCCGCCACCGTGATCTCGCGCGACAGCTTGGAGAACAGCTTGGAGCGGGCCGCATCGGCGCGGCCCTTGCGGTGCATGATGTTCTTGAATTTCGAGTGGCCGGCCATCTTGCGCAGGTTCGGGTACGGGGAAGCGGCCGGTTCTACCCTCAGGGTCCGGCTTGCGGAACCCCCGCCATGTGCGAGGGTTAGGCCGCTTTGAGCGAGATCGGCGGAGGCTGGGCCATGACCGAGAGGATGCTGGACGAGATCGACGACATCCTGCCGCCCGAGCCCAATGGCGAGTTGGTCCACTGGATGCAGCCCAGGCCGCTGACGGTCGGGCCCGCGGGGATCTCCATCGCCACCGCCGCGGCCTTCGCGATCGGCGCGCTTACCGCCGTGGCCGCCCTCGCCCTGCTGCGCTGGCTGCGCCCGCCGCGCGCCGACTGATCCAGCGATGGAACGGAAAGAGCCCCGGCCTGGGGGTGCCGGGGCTCCCGTCCGTGTGACGCAGATCGGGGGTTGGGGGTTGATCAGGCGTCGAGGGTTGTTTCACACGTGCAATGTGGCGGAATCCTGTCGTCAGGGAGCCCGCCTGAAGGCGATTCTGCGCCATCTCGCCGCACGGCGCGAGACGCCTGAGCGCCGTCGGAAGCCAGGGTCCCTTCAGCCTCAGCTCACGACGGGCGCGCAGTCGATGCGCTGGATCCGCCCGCCCTCGAGCCGGAAGATGGCGTCCTGCGGGACCTTGAGGGTGAGCATCTCCGCCTTGCCGAGGCCCGCGTAGACGCCGCGGAACACCCGCCCGGCCGCGCCGTGGCTCACCGCGATCAGCCGGTCGTCGGGCGTGACCTCGGCCAGGAAGGCCCCGATCCGCGCGGTCATGGATTCGAAGCTTTCGGCCCCGGGCACGTGGAAATGCCGCTCGTGGCGCGGGCGGCCCTGCGGCAGGAACGGAAGCACCTCCTCGACCGCGTGGCCGTCCAGCGCGCCGATCGAATGCTCGCGCAGGCGCTCATCGAAGCTCGCCGCAAGGCCCAGCCGCTCGCCGATGATCGCCGCGGTCGCCCGCGCCCGTCCGAGCGGGCTCGCGACGAGCCGCCAGCCGCCCGGCTCCGCGGCCACGAGCCCGGTCAGCCGGGCGGCCATGGCTTCGGCCTGCCGCACGCCGAGCGGCGTGAGCGGCGAATCCTGCGCGCCCTGCCAGCGGCGCGCGACGTTGAACTCCGTCTCCCCGTGCCGGACGAGGTAGATCATCGCCGCCGCCGGACCACCGGGTGCGAGGAGGAGAGCCCGCCGTCCACGGCGATGAACTGGCCGTTCACGTAGGAGGCCTCGTCCGAGGCCAGGAACAGGCCCATGTTGGCGATCTCATGCGGCTCGCCGCCGCGGGTCAGCGGATTGAGCTGGCCGATCTTGTCGGCGGTGCCGCGTGCGCGGGCGGCCTCATAGACCGGCCGGGTCATCCCCGTCTCGATCAGGCCCGGGCAGATGGCGTTGACCCGCACCCCCGTGCCGTAGAGCTCGTTGGCCGCGGTCTGCGCCAGGCTGATCACCCCCGCCTTGGAGGCGGAGTAGGGCATGCCGCCGGCGCCCGAGCGGATGCCCGCCACCGAGGCGGTCATGATGATCGAGCCCCTGCCCTTGGCGATCATGATCGGCGCGGCGTGCTTCAGCGCCAGGAAGTGGCCGATCAGGTTGATCCTCAGGATCTCCGCCCAGTGCGCCGCCGTCTGGTCCTGCAGCGGGACGTAGCCGCCGGAGATCCCGGCATTGGCCCAGATCACGTCCAACCCGCCATGGTCGTTCACCGCGCGCGCGGCGTACTGCTGCACGAAAGCTTCGTCCGCGGCGTCGCCGGTCATGGCGAGCGCCCTACCGCCGGCGTCGGTGATCGCCTTGGCGGTTTCGGCGACCGCCTCGGCCCGGTCGACGCAGACCACGCTGGCCCCTTCGCCGGCGAAGATCTTCGCCGCCGCGCGGCCGATCCCGCTCGCCGCCCCGGTGATCACCGCCGAGCGGCCTTCCAGTCGTCCCATGATGCGCCTTTCGCTGTCCTACGCCGCCTGCTTGGCGCGGCTCGCGGCCGCCACGATGGCCTCGATGATCGTGTCATAGAGCCCGGGCGGCAGGTCGTGGCCCATGCCCGGGATCATCCGAAGCTCCGCGCCGGGGATCGCGGCCGCCGTGAGCTCGCCCCCGACCGGCATGACCAGCGGATCGTCGGCGCCGTGCACGACCACGGCGGGGACGTTCAGGCGCCTCAGCTCGTCCGTCCGGTCGCCGTCGGCGCCGATCGCCTGGCGCTGACGGACCACGCCGGTCGGGTTGAAGGCGCGGCCGTGCTCGGAGACCACCCGCTGGCGCAGCGCCGCCTCCTCCCACGGGTAGGCTGGGCTGCCGATGGTGCGCGCGTTACGGATCCCGTGGGCGACGAAGGCCTCGAAATCCGCCCTGGGATCCGGCGGCGGCGTGTTCAGCACCGCCGCCGCCTCGGGCGTCGACTGCAGAATCGGCGGATTCGCCGCCGGCGCGGCCATGATCGAGGTGATCGACAGCACCCGCTCGGGATGGTCGATGGCGACCCGCTGGGTGATCATCCCGCCCATCGAGACGCCGGCCACGTGCGCCTTCTTCACGCCGGCGGCGTCCAGCACCGCGATGACGTCCTTGGCCATGTCCTTCAGCACGTAGCTTTCGCCTTCGAGCCAGCTCGAGAGGCCGACGTCGCGGTTGTCCATGCGGATCGCGCGGAAGCCGCGCGCCACCAGCTTCTCGCAGAACGGCTCCGGCCATCGGGTCATCTGCGAGCCCAGGCCGTTGATCAGCATGACGGTCTCGGGCTTGTCGTCGCCAAAGCTCTCGTACTCCAGCTCGACGGCGCCGTTCTTCGCGCGGGGCATTGGCTTGTTCCTCCAAACTATGGGCCGTCATCCCGGCCGAAGCGAAGCGAAGCGGAGAGCCGGGACCCAGTTGCTTGCAGGCCTGCGCCCGCTCTGGGTCCCGGATCGGCCTGCGGCCGTCCGGGATGACGTAGATTGCTACGGTACCAGCAGGACTCTCCCGACCGCCTGGCGGCTTTCGATGTAGCGGTGGGCGTCGGCGGCTTCGGAGAGCTTGAACTGGCGGTCTATGACCACCTTCAGCTCGCCCTTGGCCACATCCCCGATCAGCCCCTGGATGAGGCCGTAGACCCGGTCGGTGGCGATCTCCGCGCCCAGGAAGACGCCGGAAAGCGTGCGGTTGCCGCCCATCATGGTGGAGACGTCCACCTTCATCGGCTCGCGGCCCGCCTGGCCGACCATGGAGACCCGGCCCCGGTAGGCCAGCGAGAGGATCGAGGCCTGCAGGGTCGTGCCGCCGACCGGATCGACGATCACGTCGGCGCCCTTCTTGTCGGTGAGCCGCATCACCTCGGTGACCACGTCGTCCTTCTGGTAGTTGATCCCGTGGGTCAGGCCCAGCGGCTTCAGCTTGTCGAGCCGCGCGTCCGAGGAGGCGGTCGCCAGCACCATCGAGGCGCCGGCCCGGGCCGCGAGCTGGATCGCCGCGATCCCCACGCCCGACGCGCCGGCCTGCACCAGCACCACCTCGCCCTTCTTCATCCGGCCGAACTCGAACAGGCACTCATGCGCCGTGCCGAACGGGATCGGCACGCAGGCCGCGGCCTTCAGGTCCATGCCGGCCGGGATCTTCCAGGCGGCGCGGGCGGCCACCGCCCGCAGCTCCGCATGGCTGCCGTAGGCGCCGGTGGTGACCACCTTGTCGCCGACCTTCAGGTTCGTGACCTCGGCGCCGACCTGAACGACTTCGCCGGCCGCCTGATAGCCCACCACATGCGGCTTGGTGACCAGCGCGCCGCGCAGCCGGTTGAGGGTGTCGCCGCCCTCGATCGAGACCGCCTCCACCCGGATGACGAGGCCCTTCGGGTGGCACTCGGGGTCCGGAATCTCCTCGTAGCGGAACACGTCGGGCGCGCCGTTCTCGTAATAGACCGCGGCCTTCATGCCGATCCTCCCCATCCAAACATCTGTTTGACTTCACGCATCCCACGGCCATGCTGCCGAGGCAAGGGAGGGGTGCGGATGCAGCTCGCCAAGCCCAGGGTCGATATCGGGCTTTCCACCAACCATCTCGAACCCATGCTGGCCTTCTGGCAAGGGGAGGCGGGGCTCGCCTTCGATCACCTGCTGCCGATCCGCAAAGGTCAGGACCAGCACCGCCACGACGCCAACGGCAGCGTGGTGAAGATCAACCATGTCGCCGAGCCGATCCCGCCGGCGCCGCCCTCCGGCTACCGCGAGCTGATCGTGGCGCGAGAGGCCCTCGCCGCGCCGCGCCGGCTGAAGGACCCGGAAGGAAACCGCATCACCCTGGTTCCGCCGGGCCATGACGGCGTCGCCCAGGTCGGCGTCCGCCTCGCCGTGCGCGACCTCGAGGCCCACCGCCGCTTCTACCGCGAGGCGCTCGGCCTGCCGGAAGAAGCCCCCGGCCGGTTCCGCGCCGGCGAGAGCCTGATCATCCTCGAACAGGATCCCGATGCGCCCGCCGACGCCCAGATGCGGGGGCCCGGCTGGCGCTACATCACGTTCCAGGTCTTCAAGGTCGACGCGGAGCACGCCAAGGTGCTGGCCCACGGGGGCCGCGAAGCCATGGCCCCTGTCACACTTGGCGCGACGGCCCGCATCTCGATGATCCGCGACCCCGACGGCAACTGGATCGAGCTCTCGCAGAGGGCTTCCATCGTCGGCTCGCTGGAGTAGCGTCGCCCGCTCGGCTTGGGAGGTGAAGGCATGTCACGAGCGCTGGTTCTGGGCGGCGGCGGCCCGGTGGGCATCGCCTGGGAGAGCGGGCTGATCGCGGGCCTGGCCCGGGCCGGGGTCGACCTCGGGCGCGCCGACTTCATCCTGGGCACTTCGGCCGGCTCCTTCGTGGGCGCGCGGCTGGCCTTGGGCGCGGACGCCGCGAGCCTCGCCGATCCGATCCTCGCCGAAGCCGAGCGGGCCGCGGCCCCCCGGCGCCAGGGCCCGGCGCGCCGTCCCGCCGACCTGAGCTTCCTGATGCAGAAGATGGCCGAGGCGCAGGGCTCGCTGCGCAATCCCGCCGAGGTCCGCGCCGAGATCGGCCAGTGGGCGCTCGCCGCCGAGACCATGAGCGAGGACGACTTCATCGCCAGCTTCGGCCGCTCCTTCGCGAGCCTGCCAGGCGATGCCTGGCCGGAGCGCGGCTACGCCTGCACCGCGGTCGACGCCGAGAGCGGCGCCTTCCAGCTCTGGAGCAAGGCCTCCGGCGTGGGCGTGACCCGCGCGGTCGCCTCGAGCTGCTCGGTGCCGGGCGTCTATCCGCCGGTGACGATCGAAGGCCGCCGCTACATCGACGGCGGCATGCGCTCCGGAACCAATGCCGACGTGGCGGCGGGCCACGAGCTCGTGGTCCTCGTCGTCGTGCGGATGGCCGCGGCCGCCGGCCCCGCCGCCCAGGGCGTCGCCACGCGTCTCGACGAGGAGGTGGCGAGTCTCAGGGCGGGCGGCGCCGAGGTGGTGGTGATCGGGCCGGATGAAACGAGCCAGCAGGCCGTCGGCGCGAACCTGATGGATTTCCGCCGCCGCCCCGATGCGGTCCGGGCCGGGATGGCGCAGGGCGCGCGCGAGGCGGAGCGGCTGCGCAGCCTCTGGACCTAGCCTCGGGTCTGCGGCATGGCCTCGGCCGTGAACGTCTTCTTCGTCTGCGGCGCTCCCAAATCGGGAACCACCTGGCTGCAACGCATCCTCGACGCCCACCCGGAGGTCTGCTGCTCCGGCGAGGGCCATTTCGCGATCCGCTGGACCGAGCCGCTGGCGCGGGTCGTCAACGAGTACAACCGGCTCCTGCAGCTCGACGCCGACGCCTTGTTCGAAGGCGTCCCGGTCTACCCGCCGGTCACGCAGGCCGAGATGGACGAGGTCGCCCGCAGCTTCATCCTCGCCCGCCTCACGGCCCGCGCAGGGCCGTCGGTCCGCTGGGTGGGCGACAAGACGCCGGAGTACACCCACCGGCTGGCGGTCATGGATCGGCTATTCCCCGAGGCGCGGTTCATCAACATCCTGCGCGATCCGCGCGACGTGGTCGTCTCCCACATGGGCCATGTGCTGAGGTATGGGCACGCCGAGGTGTTCACGCCCGGCTCTGACAAATACCGCGACGTGGTGCAGAAGACCATCTCCGGCTGGATCGGCGCGGTGCGGCTCGTGGACGTCTTCGCGCAAGCCCATCCGGGCCGGGTCCACGAGCTCAGGTACTGGGAGCTGCACCGGCGGCCCGAGGCGACGCTCGCCCGGATGTTCGGTTTCCTCGGCGTCGACACCGCCCCCGCCCTGGTGGCCCAGATCGCCCGCGCCACCTCCTTCGAGGCGGTCACCGGCCGCCGGCCCGGCGAGGAAGACCTCACCTCCTTCCTGCGCAAGGGGACGTCCGGCGACTGGCGCGAGCGACTCGACCCGGAGGCCGCGCAGGCGATCGAGGCGGCCTGCGGCGAGCTGATGCGGGAGAAGGGGCTGCCCGAGCCGGCATAGGCGAGCCCAGACGCTGCGCGCTACGAGGCCGCGGCGAGCGCTCGCAGCGCCTCGGCCGTGTGGGCGTCGGCGGGCAGGAAGGTCTCCAGCGCCAGCTCCGACAGCGTCACGTCGAGCGGGGTCCCGAACAGGGTCGTGGTCGAGAAGAAGGCGAGCGCGCCGTGCGCCTGCGTGGCGATCCGCAGCGGCACGGCGAGGCCGGCGCCGAGCTCGGGCGGCGCGGCCGCGACGTCGGGCGGCGCGGGGTAGCCCGAGAGCTCCTCGATCAGCGCGGCGAGCTCGGGATCGGCGCTCGCCTCACGCTGGCTCCGCAGCCGCTCCAGGATGTGCGCGCGCCATTCCGGGAGGTTCAGGATCCGCGGCGCCAGGCCCTCCGGGTGGAGGCTCAGGCGCAGCACGTTGACCGGCGGCTCCAGCAGCCAGCCGGCCGCCCCTGCCACGAGCGGCGCCACCGCGCGGTTGGCCGCCAGCATGCGCCAGCCGCGGTCCACCACCAGCGCCGGAAAGGGCTCGTGGCCGGCCAGCACCAGCTCGATGGAGCGGCGCACGTCGGCCATCTCGGGGTCGTCCAGCCGCCGCTCGGCGTAGGCAGGTGCGAATCCGGCCGCCAGCAGCATGGCGTTGCGGGCCCGCAGCGGCACCTTCAGCTCCTCGGCCAGCCGCATGAGCGTTTCACGGCTGGGCCGCGCGCGGCCGGTCTCCAGGAAGCTGAGGTGGCGCGTCGAGACGCCGGTCTCGCAGGAGAGGTCGAGCTGGCTGAGCCGTCGCCGCTCGCGCCATTCCTTGAGGAGCGCGCCGATCGGCGGGGCGGCCGGACGCGGGAGGCGGGGGGCGAGGGAGGTCTCGGTCATGGGCGCGATCTAAGGCCGATCGGGTCGCGTCCGCCATTACCTGCCGCGTAATCGACGCGCTTCCGAACCGATGGCCTGCTGGCGGCGAACCTTCGACGAGGAGCCCCGCCATGAACCGCAGACACCTGATGCACGCCGCCTTCGGAAGCGCCCTGTTGGCCGACCTGGCCTGCGACGCCGCCGCCGCCGCGCCGCCGGCGCGCCGCCGGGCGCCCCAGACGATCGAGGCCGCCGACGGCGCGCACCTCGCCTACACCGACTGGGGCGAGGGCCCGCCGGTCCTGTTCGTCAGCGCCTGGGCCTGCCCGTCCACCATGTGGCAGGCGCAGGTGTCGCGCCTGACCCAGGCCGGCCTGCGCTGCATCACCTTCGACCGCCGCGGCCATGGCCGCTCGCCCGATCCCGGCCGCGGCTACGACATGGACACCCTGGCCGGCGACATCGCCGCGGTGCTCGAGCAGCTCGACCTCAGGGGCGTGACCCTGGTCGGCCATTCGATGGGCGGCGCGGAGGCCATCCGCTACCTCGCCCGGCGGCACGACGGCCGCGTGGCGCGGGCGGTCCTGGTCGCGCCGGCCGCGCCCTATCTCACCCAGACGCCGGACAATCCCCATGGCCTGCCCGCCGCCGCCCACGAGCAGGTTCGCGCCGCCTGGCTGGCCGATTTCCCCAAGTGGCTGAGCGACAACGCCCGGCCGTTCTTCACCCCGGAGACGTCGCAGGAGATGGTGGCCTATGGCGTGCGCATGCTGCTCGCCTGTCCGCTCCCCGTGGCGCTTGCCTGCAACCGCGCCCTGGTCGCCACCGACCTGCGCGCCGACTGCGGCAAGATCGCCGTCCCGACGCTCGTGGTGCACGGCGACGCCGACGCCTCCGCGCCGCTCGAGATCACCGGCAAGCGCGTCGCCGCCCTGGTCCCGCACGCTCGCCTGTTGGTCCTGAGGGGCGCACCCCACGGCCTCTTCATCACCCACGCGGAGGCGGTGAGCGAAGAGATTCTGAAGGCGGCGCGCGCCTAGCGGTTCGTCTTCACGAAGGCGCGGACGGCGGCGATGATCTGGTCCTGGTCGTCCGGGTCCAGGTAGGCGTGCATCGGCAGGCTGATCACCCGGCCCGCCTTCGCCTCCGTCACCGGCAGCCCGCCGGGCGCGACCGGATAGCCGGAATAGACGCCCTGCCGGTGGATCGGGATCGGATAGTAGACCGCCGTCGGGACGCCCTGGTCGCGCAGCTGTGCGGCCAGGGCGTCGCGGCCGTCCAGCTCGATGGTGTACTGGGCCCAGACCGAGAGCCCGCCTTCGATGACCTGGGGGACCGAGACCAGGTCGCCCAGGCCCCTGGCGTACCGCTCGGCGACCCGGTCCCGCGCCGCGATCTCGTCGGCGAAGATGGTGAGCTTCTGCAGCAGGACGGCGGCTTGCAGGGTGTCCATCCGCGCGTTCAGGCCGACCCGCAGGTTGAGGTACTTAGGGTCGTGCTCGAAGCTCTTGCCTTCCAGATCGGATTTCACCGCCTGGCCGTGCACGCGCAGGCTGACGAACAGGTCGTGCAGCCGGGCGTCGTTGCAGAGCACCGCCCCGCCGTCGCCGTAGCAGCCGAGCGGCTTGGCCGGAAAGAAGGAGGTGGTGGCCACGTCGGCCCAATGGATCGGGTGACGCCCGTCCAGCGTGCAGCCGAAGCCCTGGGCGGAATCGGCGATCAGCTTGAGGCCGTGCTTCGCCGCCACGCGCGCGATGGCCGGATAGTCCGCCGGCTGACCGAACAGGTCGACGGCGATCACCGCCCTGGGCGTGAGCCGCCCCTCGCGCTTCACCGCCTCGACCGCGCTCTGCAGGCTTTCCGGATCGAGGTTGTAGGTCGCCGGATCGATGTCGACGAACACGGGAGAGGCGCCCACCAGCGGCATCACCTCCGCCGTCGCGGCGAAGGTGAACGAGGGGCAGAAGACCGCATCGCCCGGCCCGATCCCCCAGGCCATCAGCGGCAGGATCAGGGCCTCGGTGCCCGAGCCGCAGGCCAGCGCATGCCGCGCCTGGCCGAACGCCGCCAGCGCCGCCTCCAGCTCGGCGATCTCCGGGCCCATGACGTAGGCGCCGGAACGGACCACCTTCAGGATCGCGTCCTCCAGCGGCTGGCCAAGACGCTTTCGCTGGGCCTGCAGGTCGATGAACGGGATCGGCATGGGTCTTGGCTCTCGCGCCCCCGCGGGAGAATCGGGTGCGCCGCTCATCGCATGCGCGCCGCGGCCACGCCAAACACGGTTGTTTTCGGATGATTTCCAGATAGCCTCGTTCGCGGAGCGGCGCTCGCCGAGCGCTGCTGGAAGGGGGACTTCCGATGGTCGCAGCGACCTTGAACCCGGCGCAGGCGCGAACGGGCTACTTCTACTTCTGGATGGCGACGGCGTGTGCGCTGTTCGCCTGGGGCGCGTTTGCCACAACCTACTGGACCCAGCTCGCGGGCGGCACCTTCGTGGGCGGCTTCCCGCTGATGCACCTGCACGCGACGCTGTTCTTCGGCTGGACCCTGTTCTTCATGTGGCAGACCTGGCAGGCGGCGAACGGCCGTCTCGAGCACCACCGGGCCTGGGGCGTCGCGGGGGTCTCGCTGGCGACCGCCATGCTGGTGATCGGGCTCGCCATGGCGCTGCACTCGGTCAGGGACTTCCAAGCCCAGGGCTACGGCGACCGCGCGCGCAGCTTCTTCATCCTGCCGTTCACCGGCATCGGCCTGTTCGCCGTCTTCTTCGTCGCGGCGGTGGCGAACGTCGCCCGCCCGGACTGGCACAAGCGGCTGATGGTCGCCGCGACGGTGTCGCTGCTGGGCGCGGCGGCGGGCCGGGTCGGCTTCCTGATCGCCACGGGCGGCGGCGGCCCGGGGATGCGGCCGGGCACGATCGCCCCGCCGCCGCAGTTCGCGGGCTTCCAGGGCTCGCTGATGGTCAGCGTCTTCCTGGTGGCCGGGGCGCTCTACGACTGGCGCACCCGCGGCCGGCCGCACTCGGCCTACCTGATCGGCGTCGCCACCATCGTGGGCGTGGGCTTTGCGGGTTCCCTGCTGTCGGTGACGCCCGGCTGGTACCACTTCGTCGACGGCTGGCTCGCGCTCGGCCGCTGAGGCCCCCCTGGCGCACGATGACCGATCAGCTTCCGCCGAGCATCAGCGGCGGCAGGTTGACGCTGAGCGAGCCCACCAGGGCCGGGCCGCAGATCCTGGGGTTGAAGCCGCAGCGGGCGGGGCTGAGGCTGGTGCTCTGGTACTTCAGCTCGACCACGTAGCGGGGACCGAACGCGGTCGGATGCAGTCCCCAGGCGCCGCCGAGGCTGACGTAGTCCCGGTCGGCGCCCAAGTGCGCCCAGCGGCGGCCGGCGAGCGCCTTCAGGGTCAGGGACGGCGTCAGCGCATAATCCGCCTCGCCCTCGACGATCCACGCCTCGCCCGCGCCGAACGAGGCCTGCGGGGTGAAGGCGGCGTCGGCGGCGAGCGTGAGCGGGCCCCGCCGCCGCTTGGCCTCGACCTTGAGCTCCAGGAAATCGAAGGTCGGGCCGGGTGTCCGATTGTTCGGGAACGTGGAGTAGAGGACCTCCGGGGTGAACTCGGTGCGTCCGCCGGCGAGCTCGAAGTGTTTGCCGGCATAGGCGTCGATCTCCAGCTTCGGACCGCCGTCGTAATAGTGGACGTCGCTGGCGAACACGCCGGCGAAGACCCCGTCGGGGCGCTGCCAATGCAGATAGCCCTGCAGCGCGGGGCGTTTGTCGGTGCTGCTGATCCCCTGGTAGCGGTAGTCGCTGGTCCAGGTGATCCCCGAAAACAGGCCGCCCCATGGGCCGGCGCGGGCGGGCGGGGCGGCCAGGACCGCCAGCGCCGCGAGCGCGGCTGCAGCGGGGAGGGCGGGGCGAGGCATCGGAGGCTCCGTGAGAGCTCGGGGCCATGCCTAGCCTGGCGCGCAGTTTCAGATTATTGAATTCTCTGAATGAGTGATATCGACATCAACAAACTCCGGCGCCTGGATGGCGGCCTGCTGCTCGTCTTCCGCGAGCTGATCCGCACGCGCCGCGCCAGCCAGGCGGCCGATCGCCTGGGCCTCAGCCAACCTGCGATCAGCCATGCTCTGAACCGCCTGCGCGACCTGTTCGAGGATCCCCTGTTCGTGCGCCGCCCGCACGGGTTCGAGCCCACCCGCCGGGCCGAAGAGCTGGCGCCGAAGATCGAGGCGATCATCGAGCTGAGCGACCAGGCGCTCTCGCGTGAGCCGGGATTCGATCCGTCGACCAGCCGGCGGAGGTTCCGCTTCGTCGCCCCGGAGTTCGTCGCAGCCCTGATCGGAGCCGATCTGATCCTGCAGCTGAAGGCGAAGGCGCCCGGCGTGCAGTTCGCGATCGGCCATTGGGACGAAGACGCCGCGCTCGGCGCGCTGCGCCGCGGCGAGATCGACTTCGCGCTTGGCCGGTTCGGCGCCTCGCGACCGGGCTTCGTCGTCGAGCCGCTGTTCGAGGACCGCTATTGCGTCGCCGCGCGGGCGGATCACCCCCAGCTCAAGGGCGCGATCAGCGAGGCGCAATGGCGGGAGATCGGCCACATCTTCGCATGGTGGGCCAGCGAAACGGCCCAGGACCCGCCGGTCAGCGAGATCGAGCCCGTCGTCCAGCTGGCGTGGGTGCCGCACTGGCTCACGGCGCTGGTGCTGGCCTCCTCCACCGACGGCCTGGTCACCTGCCCGCGCCGCCTGGCCGAGCGGCATGCGGCCAAGCTCGGCCTGCAGGTGCTCGACATGCCGTTCCCCCCCAATCGCATCGCCGTCTCGCTGATGCGTCGCACGGGCGTGCGCGATGCCGGGACCGACTGGTTCCTGGACCGCGTGCGCGAGGCGGTGGAGGGCTGAACCTCCAGGTCCGCCGCACGGCTCAGGCCCAGCGCATGACCGCGGGCCCGCCCATGGCCGGGTCGCTGATTGCGTCGCGCCCGGTCTCCACCCGCCCGGCCAGGCGCTCCAGGAACCCGGGCTGGCCCGCCGCCGTGACGGCGAGGTCGTACCACCCGCCGCTCGCCGCCAGTTTCCAGGTTCGACGCGACGCGGCGCGCGGCGCCAGGCGCACCCGCCACGGCGACAGCCCGTAGCCGCTCGCGGCCCGCGCCTCGACCGGCGCCTCCGTCACATTGGCGAGCGTCAGCGTCAGGCTCCCGGCCCGGGCCGCCACGGCGCTTACCACCGGCGCGCTGGCATCGCCGCGGAAGCGGCGGTGGAAGCCGTTCGGGCCGAGCACCCACAGGTCGCGCTCCAGCCCCGGCCAATCGGCCTCGAGCGCCTGGCCCGCGGCGACGGTGTAGCGGCGCGGCGGCGCGGCGAGATCGGTCAGGTCATAGACGTGGAACACCGCGGCGGCGCGGCCCCTGACCTCGAATCCGACGATGGTGCGGTCGGGCCCGCGCGCGCGATGGACGCCGCAGATCAGCTCGTACGGCAGCGCGCGCGAGCGGCGGATCCCGATGGTCTGGACCGGCGCGACGGGCTCGGCCGGCGTTTCCGGCCGGGTGGTGTGCGGCAGCGCCGCGGCCCGGGCGGCGATCGCGGCCGTGGCGGGCAGCCGGATCGGGGCAGGCGCCCGGTTCGGGGCCTTGAAATCGAACGCCGAGGTGAGGTCGCCGCAGACCGCGCGCCGCCAGGGCGAGATGTTCGGCTCCGCCACCCCGAAGCGCGCCTCCAGGAAGCGGATCACCGAGGTGTGGTCGAACACCTCCGAATTCACCCAGCCGCCGCGGCTCCAGGGCGAGACCACGTACATCGGCGCCCGCGGGCCCAGGCCGTAGGGGCGGCCCATCAGGTCCTTGCGGTCGACCGGCGCCTCGCTCGCCGCGCGGACCCGGTGGTGCTCGCCCGCCAGCTCGACGTTCGAGGCGCCCAGCATCCGCCCATCCGCGTCCAGCGACGGCGGGGCCGGCGGCGGCGCGTGGTCGAAGAAGCCATCGTTCTCGTCGAACATCACCAGCAGCACGGTGTTGGCCCAGACCGCCGGATTGGCGGTCAGCGCGTCCAGCACCCGGGCGGTGAAGTCCGCTCCCTGCGCCGGGCTCGAGGGACCGGGATGCTCCGACTCCGTCGCGCCGGCGATGATCCACGACACCTGCGGCAGCCGCCCGGCCAGCACGTCGGCCTTCAGGGCGTCCAGCTTGCGCGTGCTCAGCCCCGCCTGCGCCAGCCGCGGATCCGATCCCGCCGCCCCGGCGCGCGCCGCCCGGTACTGCGCGAAGCCCACCAGCGGGTTGTCCGAAAACAGGTCGGCCATGTCCTGGTAGATGCGCCACGACACGCCCGCGGCGGTGAGCCGCTCGGGATAGGTGGTCCAGCGGTAGCCGTCCTTCGCCCCGCCCGCCTCGGGGAAGCTGTCGTGCGAGTTGCTGATCGCCGGCCCGCCGCCCGCGCCCGTCGGGTCGTTCGTGCCGGTGAACAGGAACAGCCGGTTGGAATTGGTCCCGCACTGCATCGAGGAATGGTAGGCGTCGCAGATCGTGAACGCCTCGGCGAGCGCGAACTGGAAGGGAAGATCGGCCGCCGAATAATGCGCCATGGCGTGCTCCCCCTTCACCGCCGGCCAGCGCGCCATCCGCCCCTCGTCCCAGGCGTCCTGGGCGTCGGTCCAGTTGTGCGGCGTGCCGAGCACGCGCATCAGCGGGAAGTCGGCGCGGGTGTTCAGCGCGAAGGGCGTGATCAGCGAGGGCCGGGCGCCCGCGCGATTGGCCTGGGTCCAGACCGTTCGCCCGCCCGGCAGCGGGATCGGGAAGCGGTCGCCGAAGCCGCGCACCCCGGCCATGGATCCGAAATAGTGGTCGAAGCTGCGGTTCTCCTGCATGAACACCACGACGTGCTCGACGTCGCCGATCGTGCCGGAGCGCACCCTCGCATCGATCGCCCGCGCCCGGGCGATGGCGGCGGGCAGGGCGGCCGCCGCCGTGGCCGCGGCCAGGAATTTCCGGCGATCGAGCGTCATGGCGGCCTCTCCAACGCAGCGATCTGCACGACGCGCGCTTGCGTCAAGCCACGCATCGCACGAACGCCACGGATGCGCCGGCGCGGTCCGTGTCCTTCCGTGAAATCCGTGGCGCTGACGTTCAGATCTGCCGCGCGCGGCCTTCCCAATAGGGCGCGCGCACCTTGTTGCGCTGGATCTTGCCGGCTTCCGAGCGCGGCAGCTCGCTCACGAAGTCGACCTTCTTCGGGACCTTGAAGCCCGGCAGGTTGGCGCGCGCGAAAGCCAGGATCTCGTCGGCCAGCTCGTCCGAGGGCGAATAGCCCTCCTTCAGCAGGATCACCGCGCGGACCTGCTCGCCCCACTGCTCGTCCGGAACCCCGACCGTGGCGCTGTCCGCCACCGCCTCGTGCTTGATGAGCTCGTTGTCGATCTCCTGCGGGTAGATGTTCACCCCGCCGGAGATGATCGTCTCGGCGTCGCGCCCGGTGAGGAACAGGTAGCCGTCCGCGTCGTAGTAGCCGACGTCGCCGAGCGTGAAGTAATCGCCCACCCGGCTCTTCTGGGTTTTGGCCTGGTCCTTGAAGTAAACGAAGCCGCCGCCCGGCGGCAGCTGGTGGTAGATGGTTCCGGGCACGCCGGGCGGGCATTCCCCGCCCTTGTCGTCGAGGATCTTCGAGCCCAGCATCGCCGGCCTCTTGCCGACCGAGCCCGGCTTCTTCAGCCATTCGTGGCTGTCGATCACGAAGCCTGCGCCGCCTTCGGAGCCCGCGTAGTACTCGGTGATGATCGGGCCGAACCACTCGATCATGGCGAGCTTCACTTCCGGCGGGCAGGGCGCCGCCCCGTGGATGATGAACTTCACGTGGCTGACGTCGTACTTCGACTTCACCTCGTCCGGCAGCGCCAGCAGCCGCTGGAACATGATCGGCACCAGGTGCATGTGGGTGACGCGCTTCTCGGCGATCGCGCGCAGCGTCGCCTCCGAGTCCCACTTGTCCAGGAACACCAGCTGCGCCCCGGCGCCCATCGCCGCTCCGATATCGAAGGCGAGCGGCGCGGCGTGATAGGCGGGCCCCGCGCAGAGCTGCACGGACTCCTCGTCGTAGCCGCGCGCGGCGAACATATTGACCATCGGGACCACGGTGTTTGGCCGGAAGACGCCCTTCGGCCGCCCCGTCGTGCCCGAGGTGTACATCATCTGGTTGCCGAGCACCGGCGCCTCGATGTCCGAGCCGTCGTGGGAGGCGAGGGCGGCGTCGTAGTCCGCGAAGCCGGGGATCGGGCCGCCGATCGCCACCTTGACGATCAGCTTCGGGCAATCCGCGGCGGCGGGGCCGGCGGCGGCCACGCGGTCCTCGGCGAACAGCGCCTTGGCCTCGCAGTCGTTGACGACATAGGCGATCTCCTCCGCGGTCAGGTGCCAGTTGACCGGGGTGATCCGCAGCCCGGTGCGCCGGGTGGCGGCCAGCACCTCGACGAACTCCGCGCGGTTCGAGCAGAGCAGCGCCACCGCATCCCCCGGCTTCAACTGGGCCTCGCGCAGCAGGCGGGCGATCCGGTTGGCGTTGGCGTTCACCTGGGCGTAGGAGCGGGTCCGCCCGGACGGGTCGTGGATGTAGGGCTTCTCGCCATAGAGCTCGGCCCACACCGACACGGTCATGCCGGTCTGCGCCGCGGCGGCGAGCCGCTCGTCCAGGCTCTCACGTTCCTTCAAGGCTTCCATCAAATCCTCCCGCCTGACGCTACGCGCGGCGCTGAAATTGCGTTTTGGGCGCGCGGGCAGGGCGGACGAAATGATCCGCCTCGCGGGCTCCGCGGCCGAGATCGCACCAAATCACGGCGGAAGCCAGGCGCCAATTCCCCCGCGCCGGCCGCGCGCCTGCCAATTGCGCAGCCGACGCATCCCGGACCCGGCGCCCACCGTTTTCGCCTTGCGCTGGCGCGCGTCCGGCCCAGATTCGGGCGTCGGTCCTGGAGGTCACCCGTGGCGTTCCCGTTCGACGGCTACGAAGTGGCGGCCCATCTGCGGCCGTCGGAGGACGCCTACCCGTTCGATCTCGACCGCGCGCTGTCGGCGGTCGTGGCGCTGGAGGCGCGCGCGCCGCGGGACGCCTTCACCGCCGCCAGCCTGGGCGTCGAGCGGATCGGCAACGGGATCGTCATCGGCCCGAACGGCCTGGTGGTGACCATGGGCTATCTGATCATGGAGGCCGACGAGGTGGTGCTCACGCTCGGGCGCGGCCGGCGCGTCGCCGCCCACGTGCTGGGCTCCGACCCGGTCACGGGCTTCGGCCTCGTGCAGGCGCTGGAGCCGCTGGGCGCGCCCACCCTGCGGCTCGGCGACTCCGCGGCGCTGCGCACCGAAAGCCCGGTGATCGTCGCCGGCGCCGGAGGCCGCACCCACGCCGCGGCCGGCGAGGTTGTCACCCGCATGCGCTTCGCCGGCTACTGGGAGTACCTGCTGGGGGACGCCATCATCACCCAGCCGGGCC
This sequence comes from Phenylobacterium sp., assembly GCF_035475775.1. Classification (GTDB taxonomy): domain Bacteria; phylum Pseudomonadota; class Alphaproteobacteria; order Caulobacterales; family Caulobacteraceae; genus Phenylobacterium. The sequence continues at coordinate 44,258 of NZ_DATIMC010000002.1, forward strand.
ACCCGCACTGGAGCGGCGCGGCCTTGATCTCGCCGGCCGGCGACCTGGTGGGCGTGGGCTCGCTGAGCCTCGAGGGGCAGACCCGCTCCGGCGCGGTCAAGCCGATCAACATGTTCGTGCCCGCCGACCTGCTGCCGCCGATCCTCGACGACCTGGCGCGCGGCCGCCCGGCCCATCCGCCCAGGCCGTGGCTCGGCGTGCTGGCCCAGGACCTCGAACCGCACGTGGTGGTGGCCGGCGTCAACCCGCGCGGGCCGGCCGCCCGCGCCGAGCTGCGCCGCGGCGACGTCATCCTGGCGGTGGCCGGCGAGCCGGTCGACGGGCTCGCCGATTTCTACGAGAAGCTCTGGGCCCAGGGGCCGCCCGGCGCGACCATCGCCTTGCGCCTGCAGCGCGACGGCGACGTGTTCGACGTCGAGATCCGCTCCGTCGACCGCACCGACCTTCTGAAGAAGCCCCGGATGAACTGAGACGCCCGGTCAGCCCGGCTTGCGGGCGAGCATGAGCTGGCCTTCAGCGTCTCCCGGAATAGCGCGCCCGGCTGGGGCGCCAAGGCCGCCCTGAGCCCGGCCTGGGGCGGCCGGTCGCGGGAGGTAGGCCTCGGCGGTTCCGGCGAAGGCGTCGGCGCGCAGGTTGCGGGGGGTCTTCATCGCCGCCCAGTCTAGGCCGCTCGCGCGGGGCTCGCCGTGGGCCATGTTTCCGCCCTGACGTCAATTCCGGGTTGGCCGCGCCCGCCCGGCGCCTCAGAATAGAGGCCGCACAGAGGAAATGATGAGATGAGTGATTCGCCCCACCGGGGGCGGAGTGCGGCGCTGTCTGACCTCCCGACCGTGGATGTCTCGGCCATGCCATCCGTGCTGGCCCGGATCGCCGCCCTGACCTTGAGGTACCGCGCCCGGGTGGCGTTGACGGTGGCGACCTCGCTGGTGGCCACCGTGGCGAGCATGACGCTGCCGCGGCTCTACGGCCACGCGATCGACGCTGCGCTGCGGCTTTCCGCCCACGGCCAAGCCGGGGTCGCGCGCCATGCTCTGCTGCTGACGGCCGCCATGGTCATCGCGGCGACGCTGACCCGCGGCGTGCTGACCGCCGCGGCCGGCTACCAGTCGGAATTCCTCTCCCAGCGCGTCGCCTACGACCTGCGGCTGAAGTTCTTCCAGCAGTTGCAGCGGCTCTCCTTCGGCTTCCACGACCGGGTGCACTCGGGCGACCTGATCACCCGCGGCATGCTCGACCTCGAGGGCACGCGCGCCTTCGTCCAGACCAGCCTGCAGCAGGCGCTCTCGCTGGTCCTGCTGATCAGCTTCTCCTCTTACATGATGGTCTCCTCAGACCGGCTGATGGCGGTGCTGGGCCTGGCGTTCGTGCCCATCGCGGGCTTCGCGCTGGCCCGCATGGGCTTCCTGCTCAGGGTCACCTGGCTGCGCGTGCAGCAGCTGATGTCGATCCTGACGCTGACCATGGAGGAGAACCTCCAGGGGATCCGCGTGGTGCGCGCCTTCGCCGGCAAGCGCTTCGAGATGGAGAAATTCGATCGGGCGGCCGGTGATGCGCTCGCCTACGCCTTCCGGCGCATCACCCTGCGCTACAAGGGCGTCTCGGCCATGCAGGTGAGCTTCTACGGCTCCATGGCCCTGCTCCTGTGGATCGGCGGCGGCAAGGTGGCGTCGGGGGCGATGACCCCCGGGCGGCTCACCGAGTTCCTGGGCTACATGACGCTGCTGCAGGCGCCCATCCGGCAGGTCGCGATGATCTTCAATTCGATGGCCCGGGCCACCTCCTCCGGCGGACGGGTGTTCGAGGTGCTCGATCTGGAGCCGGAGATCGCCGATGCGCCGGACGCCCAGCCGCTCAGCCCGACCGAAGGGACGCTGCGCTTCGAGCACGTCGAGTTCCGCTACGCGCCGGGCGCCAAGCCGATCCTGTCGGACCTCAGCTTCGAGGTCCGCGCCGGCAAGACCCTGGGCATCGTCGGGCCGCCGGGCTCCGGCAAGTCGACGCTCGCCAACCTGATCCCTCGCTTTTACGACGTCACAGGCGGGAAGATCACCATCGACGGCGTCGACATCCGCGCGGTGACGCTCGCCTCGCTCAGGCAATACGTCGGCCTCGTCCAGCAGGAGGCCTTCCTGTTCGACGCCTCGGTCGGCCACAACGTGGCCTATGCCGATCCCTGGGCGGAGGATGCGCGCATCCTGGGCGCGGCCAAGACCGCCCAGATCCACGAGCATGTCGCCGCCCTTCCCGGCGGGTACGAGACCCGGGTCGGCGAGCGCGGCGTGGCCCTGTCCGGCGGTCAGCGGCAGCGGATGAGCATCGCCCGCGGCGTGGTGCCCGAGCCCGGGATCATGATCTTCGACGATTCCACCGCCGCCATCGACGCGGTCACCGAGCGCAAGGTGCGCGACGGGCTCGCCCACGCCACCAAGATGAAGGCGACGATCATCATCGCCCACCGGCTGTCCTCGCTGATGCACGCCGACGAGATCCTGGTGCTCGACGAGGGCCGCATCGTCGAGCGGGGCGCCCACGCCGAGCTGGTGGCCCAGGGCGGCGTCTACGCCGACCTCTACGAGCTGCAGACCCGCCCCGACGCCCGCGCCACGCTGGAGGGCGAGGCCGAGGAAGCGCCGCGGGTGCGCGAGGCCCGCGCATGACCGACGCGGTCTTCCAGCCCGACACCGCCGCACCGCGGGCGCCGCGCGCCTCGCTGGGCTCCCCCGAAGGCGACGATGTCTTCGGCGTCTTCGACCCCCGCATCGCGCGCCGCTTCTTCAGCTACCTGAAGCCGCACAAGCGCGCCTTCCTGATCACCCAGGTCGCGGTGCTGCTCTCGGCCGGCTCGCAGGTGACGCTGCCCTACCTGATCGGCCAGGTGGTGGCCTCGGCGACGCGGCACGACGCGGTCCGGCTGCACGCCACGCTGTTGTGGTTCGTCGCCGGCGCCGCCGCCTTCATCGTCTGCTTCTTCTGCGGCGAGTGGCTGTCCTCGCGGCTGGCGCAGCGGGTGATCTTCGACATCCGCCGGGCGATGTTCGCCCACTTCCAGGACATCTCGCTGTCGTTCATGGACAAGACCCACGTCGGCCGGATCATGGCCCGCCTGCAGGGCGACGTGAACTCGCTGCAGGAGTTCCTGGAGAGCTCCACGGGCGCGGTCGGCGACTTCGCGACCCTGATCGGCATCTCGGTGATGCTGGTGGTCATGGACGTGCGGCTGGGCCTGCTCACCCTGCTCGTGCTGCCGGCCCTGATCGGCATCCGCGCGCTGTGGCTGCCCCATTCCAAGAAGACCTTCCGCGCCGCCCGCGACGCCTCGTCGACCGCCAACTCGGCGCTGGCGGAGAACATCAACGGCGTGCGCACCGTCCAGGAGACCCGCCGCGAGCAGCTCAACTTCGAGCTCTACCGCGAGAAGGCGTTCGACAACTTCAAGGCCCAGACGGGGGCCTCGTGGATGAGCCAGATCATGGTCCCCACCGTCGACGTGCTGACCGGCGTCGCCATGTCGCTGGTCATCGTGGTGGGCGGCGAGGCGGTGCTCGACAAGCGCCTCGAGGTCGGCGTGATGGTCGCCTTCCTGTTCTATGTGCAACGCTTCTTCGACCCCGTCCGCATGCTCTCCATGCAGTACACCATCATGCAGCGGGCGATGGCCGCCGGGCACCGGATCTTCGAGGTGCTCGACGTGCCCGTGACCATCAGGGACAAGCCCGGCGCGACACCGCTCGAGACCTTCGAGCCGACCGTGGAATTCCGCGACGTGACCTTCGGATACGAGCCGGGCCGGCCGATCCTGCACGACGTCTCCTTCAAGGTGCGCCCGCGCGAGGTGGTCGCCCTGGTGGGGCCGACCGGCTCCGGCAAGACCTCGATCATCTCGCTCACCCACCGCTTCTACGAGGTCGACAAGGGCCAGGTGCTGGTGGGCGGCCAGGACGTGCGCGACGTCACCCTCGACAGCCTGGGGCGCAACATCGGCATGGTGCTGCAGGAGCCCTTCCTGTTCACCGGCACGATCGAGGAGAACATCCGCTACAACACCCGCGCTTCGCGCGAGGAGATCGTCGAGGCGGCCAAGGCGGTCTCGGCGCACGAGTTCATCATGCGGCTGCCGGAGGGCTACGACGCCCAGCTCGGCCAGCGCGGCCGCAACATCTCGGTCGGCCAGCGCCAGCTGATCTCCTTCGCCCGCGCCCTGGTCGCCGATCCGCAGATCCTGATCCTCGACGAGGCGACCGCCAACATCGACTCCTTCACCGAACAGGCGATCCAGAAGGCGCTGAAGGTGCTGTTCGCCGGGCGCACCTGCATGGTGATCGCCCACCGGCTCGCGACGATCCGCGACGCCGACCGGATCATCGTCCTGCAGCAGGGCCGGATCATCGAGCAGGGCGGGCACGGCCAGCTGATGCGCCGGAAGGGCCTCTATCACCGCCTCTACACCTCGGCGCACGCCAGTTTCGACGACCAGGTGGTCGCCGCCACCGGCGACGCCGAGTTCGCGACCCGGACCTGAGGCGCGCGGACCTGGCGTCCTGGGCTCAGGGCGCGAACGGGTCGGTGCGGCGCCGATACCAGCCGCTGGATTCCAGGTGTAGCGGCCGCGGCACCGCGTCATGTGTCAGCCGCGCGCCGGTTGTTGCGACCGAGCCCTCCCTTCATGGCGGGCGCGCCCACGAGCTTCCGCCGGCGCTGCCTCGCGAGGCGGCCGCTCAAGGCTTCCGGAACACGCGGATCTCGCCAATGCCGCCCAGGGCGATCGGCGGGCGCTCGGCGACCAGGCCGGCGGCCGCCGCGGCCGGGACGGGATCGGTCAGGTAATAGGTGAGGCGCTCGCTCGCCCGCCGCGCCACCGAGCCCTTGGCGTCGTGCTCGACATAGTCGATCACCTGGTCCAGCCGGCCCAGGTCGTCCCGGAAGCGCCGTTCGCGCACGTAGAGCCTGAGGCGTCCGCCGGAGCCGATCGGCTGGTCGAGCACTATGGCGGCGGGATCGGCCGGACCCCCTCCGCGCATCGCCTCCAGCAGCGGCAGGTGGAAGGCTGCGCGTCCGCCCGCCGGCAGATGTCGCGCGGCGGTGGCGAAGGCGTTGCGCCAGGCTGCGCCGGCGGGCAGGTGCGCCAGGCCGAAGTAGGGGCAGATCACCAGATCGAAGGTCCGCTTGAGGTCGAGCGCCGTCATGTCGCCCAGCCGCAGCTCGATGCGCCCCGCGACCTCACCCGGGAGCGCCGCGACCCGCGCCTTGGCCTGCGCCAGCATGGCGCGCGCGGTGTCGATCCCGGTCACCGCAAAGCCCCGCCCGGCCAGCGCGGCGGCCACGCGCCCCGAACCCGTCCCGAGCTCCAGCACCCGCGCGCCCGGCGCCGCCAGTCCGGCGTAGATCTCGATGTCGCCCGCGAGCCGCGCGTCGGCCGCGGTCACCACGTCGTAGAAGGCCGCGCTCAGCGAGCCCGGCGCATAGTAGGGCTTGGTCGCCATGGCTGCCGAAGCTGGGCCGGCCGTTGCGCTGGATCAAGACCGGGGCCAAATATGCTCCCGACCAAGCCGGGCTTGGACAAAGGGGGACACCTCACCGTGAGCAGACTTCGCCCGCGCCTCGCGCGTTTCGCCCTCGTCCTCGTGGCGCCGCTCGTGCTCGCCGCCTGCGGCTACAATGTGATCCCGACCCAGCAGGTGAAGGCCCAGCAGGCCTGGGCCGAGGTGCAGAACCAGTACCAGCGCCGCGCCGACCTGATCCCCAACCTGGTCAACACCGTGAAGGGCTACGCCGCCCAGGAGAAGAGCGTCCTCGTCGAGGTGACCGAGGCGCGCGCCTCGGCGACCCAGGTGAAGGTCGACGCCTCCACGCTCACCGATCCGGCCAAGTTCCAGCAGTACCAGGCCGCCCAGGACCGGCTGAGCGGCGTGCTCGGCCGGCTCATGATGATCTCCGAGCGCTATCCGGACCTGAAGTCGAACCAGAACTTCCTGGCGCTGCAGAGCCAGCTCGAAGGCACCGAGAACCGCATCGCCATCGCCCGGCGCGACTACAACCAGGCGGTCGCCGACTACAACACCAGCCTGCGCACCTTCCCGCAGATGATCTGGGCGAACCTGCAGCACGCCAAGCCCATGCAGCTGTTCTCCGCCACCTCCCAGGCGCAGTCGGCGCCGACGGTCTCGTTCGACACCACGCCGCCGCCCCCGCCCTCCGGCACGGCCCCGGCCCAGCCGGGCGCGCCGCCGCCGTCCTCGGCCGCCCTGCCGCCCGGCCAGGCCACGAAGTGATCGCCGCCATTCGGCGGATCCGCCTTCTCCCCCTGCGGGAGAAGGTGCCGGGCGGAGCCCGACGGATGAGGGGTCGCCCGACCCTTCCGCCTCTGTTCGCAGCTGAGATGACGTTCAACCCCTCATCCGACCGCCTGCGGCGGCCACCTTCTCCCGCCGGGGGAGAAGGCTGGATTGCGGCTCTCGTGATGCTGTTCGTGGCGCTGCTGTTCGCTGCGCCCGCCCTGGCCGCGCCCATCTTCCCGCCGCTCACCGGCCGGGTGGTGGACGACGCCCACCTGCTCACGCCGCAGACCGCTCAGAAGCTCGACGGCGAGCTCGCCCAGCTGGAGACCCAGACCGGCCACCAGCTCGTGGTCGCCACCATCCCCGACCTGCAGGGCTATTCGATCGAGGACTACGGCTATCAGCTCGGCCGCACCTGGCAGCTCGGCCGCAAGGGGATCAACGACGGCGCCATCCTGCTGGTCGCGCCCAACGAGCGGAAGGTGCGCATCGAGGTGGGCTACGGGCTGGAGCCGGTGCTCACCGACGCGCTCTCCGAGGTCATCCTGCAGCGCAAGGTCCTGCCCCAGTTCAAGGCCGGCCAGATGGAGCAGGGCGTCGTCGACGGGACCGAGGCGCTGATCCAGCAGCTCTCGCTGCCGGACGACCAGGCCAAGGCCAATGTCGCCCAGGCCGCCCAGCAGCCGATCGCCCGAACCGCCCGCAGCCACGGCGGCACGCCCCTGCCGCTGGTCGCCATCTTCCTGATCTTCTGGGTCTTGGCGGCGCTGTTCCGGCGGCGCAGCGGCTTCGGCGGGGGCGGACTCTGGTGGCTGCTGCCGCTGGCGCTCTCCAGCGGCGGGCGCGGCGGAGCCTGGGGCGGCGGCGGCGGCTTCGGCGGCGGCGGATTCTCCGGCGGCGGCGGCTCGTTCGGCGGCGGCGGCGCATCGGGGAGCTGGTGAGATGGCGCAGAACAGCCCTTTGAGCCCTGCCGATCTCGCCGCCATCGAGGCGGCCGTGCGCCAGGCGGAGACGCGCACCACCGGCGAGATCTACTGCGTCGTGGGCGAGGAGAGCTCGCACTACATCGAGACCCCGCTCGCCTGGGCGGCGGGCGTGGCGCTGCTGGCCCCGGCGATCCTGCTGCTGGGCGGCGTGCACGTGAGCGCGCCCGAGCTGTTCGGCGGCTGGACCGCGGCCCAGGTGGGCGAGGCGGCCCAGGCGGCCGTCCGCCGCGCGCTGCTGGGCGACATCCTGCTGCAGGCGGCGCTCTTCGCCGTCGTCGGCGTCCTCGTGGCGCTGAGGCCGCTGCGGCTGGCGCTCACGCCGCGCGCGGTCAAGCGGCACACGGTCCGCCGCCGCGCCGCCGAGCTGTTCGTGAGCAAGAACCTGCACGCCACCCGCGAGCGCACCGGCGTCTTGATCTTCGTCTCGCTGGGCGAGCGGATGGCCGAGCTGATGGCCGACGAGGGGATCGCCGCGCACGTGGAGCCGCATGTCTGGGACCGCGCTGTCGCCGCGCTCACCGAGGGCCTGAAGCGGGGCGAGCCCGGCGCGGGCTTCGCCGCGGCGGTCGGGCTCTGCGGCGAGGTGCTCGCCGAGCGCTTCCCCGCCGATCCGGGCGACAATCCGAACCAGCTTCCCGACGCGGTGGTGGTCCTGCCCCGCCACTGAACGTCCGCCCTGGCTGTGGGCGGACAATTTTCGCGTTTTGCGCGAGTCAGCGCCGATTTGCTGTTGTCCTTCAAGCTCTGCCGCACCACATTGGCGGGCTGGATCGTTTGGGGATGATGTGGACGAGCACGACAAGATCGGCCGCTCCGAGGTCATGCCCTTCGCCCAGGTCGCGGAGGCGCTGGGCCTCGGCATGGCCTTCCAGATCCAGGCCGGGCCCGGCGGGGAGGGCCGCCGCTTCACCTATCTGTCGGCCAACTGCGAAGCCCTGACCGGCGTGCCGGCCGAGGCGGCGCTCGCCGATCCGGCGCGGCTCTACGACCAGATCCTGCCCGAACACCGCGAGGCCTTCGCCCGCGCCGAGTCCGAGGCGCTGGCCGGCGACGGCCGCTTCGAGATCGAGGTCCGCATGCGCCGCGCCGACGGCGAGGTCCGCTGGCGCCGCATCGCATCCCTCGGCCGGCGGCTGCCCGACGGCGGCTCGACGTGGGACGGGCTGATGAGCGACGTCACCGAGCACAGGCTCGCGGCCCAGGAGCTCGCCGAGCAGCGCCGGCGCCTGGAGGTGGCGGTCGAATCGACCGGCCTGGGGTTCTGGGAGTGGGACATCCGCACGGGCCAGCTCACCTGGTCGGATCGCAACCGGGCGATCTTCGGCCTGCCGCCCGAGGCCCCGGTCAGCATCGAGACCTACATGGCCATGGTCCATCCGGACGATGTGGACCGCATCCGCCAGGCCTTCGCCGCGGCCCGCGACCGCCCGGGCGGCGGCGATTTCGGGGTCGAATACCGGGCCGTGGCGCCCAACGGCCAGATGCGCTGGATCCTGACCCGCGGCCGCGTGGTCGCCGATGAGGCCGGCGCCGCCATGGTGGTCGGCACCACGCTCGACACCACCAGCCGCCGCGAGGCGGAGGAGCGCCGCAGCCTGGTCATGGGCGAGCTCGCCCACCGCGCCAAGAACGGCATCCAGGTGATGACCGCCATCATCAGCGAGACCGCCCGCAGCGCCGAGGGCGTCAAGGACTTCGAGGAGGTGCTGGTCGCGCGCCTGCAGGCCATGGCCCAGTCGCAGGACCTGGTCACCGCCGCCGGCGGCCGGCCCGTGGCGCTCTACGAGCTGGCGGTCCAGGCGCTGGGGCCCTTCGGCCTCACGCGCTTCGACATCGAGCCCACCATCGCCGGCCTGACGGTCAACGGCGACGTGGCCGCGGGGCTCGCCCTGCTGCTGCATGAGATGGCCACCAATGCGGTGAAGTACGGCGCCCTCTCGCGCCCGGAGGGCCGCATCGCGCTGGCCTCGGGCGATGCCGGACCGGGCATGGCCGCGCTGCAGTGGCGCGAGCGCGGCGGCCCGCGCGTCGAGCCCTCCAACCGGCGGGGCTTCGGCTCGCGCCTGCTGCAGGCGGCGTTGCGCAACCAGGGCGGCAAGGTCGAGTCCGCCTTCGACCCCGACGGCTTCTCGGCGCGCATGGAATTCAGGGTCTCCGGCTGATTTCGCCAGGCGCCGTTCTTTGCCGCGCCCTCCCGACTGCGCTACGATGGGCGGGCTTCGTGGGAGGAGCGCCATGGCCTACAAGCTCAACGTCAACGGCAAGGTCCTGACGGCCGATGTTGAACCCGACACGCCGCTGCTCTGGACGCTGCGCGACACGCTCGGCATCACCGGGCCGAAGTTCGGCTGCGGCGTCGGCCAGTGCGGCGCCTGCACGGTGCACCTCGAGGGCCAGCCCGTCCGCTCCTGCTCGACGCCGGTCTCCACGGTCGGCGAGAAGAGGATCACCACCATCGAAGGCCTCGGCGCCGATCCGCTCGGCAAGAAGCTGCAGGCCGCCTGGGCGGAGTTCGACGTCGCCCAGTGCGGCTACTGCCAGCCGGGCCAGATCATGTCGGCGAGCGCGCTCCTCAAGGCCAAGCCCAGGCCGAGCGACGCCGACATCGACGCGGCGATGAGCGGCAACATCTGCCGCTGCGCCACCTACAACCGCATCCGCGCCGCCATCAAGCGCGCCTCCGGACAGCCGGTGGAGGTCTGAGCCATGACCCTTGAACTCACCGGGACGTCCCGCCGCGGCTTCATCCAGGCCTCCGCCTCCGCCGCCGGCCTGCTGCTCGCCTTCCAGATCGCCCCCAAGGCCGGGGCCGCCGAGGCCGGGGTCAAGCCGCTCAACGCCTACGTCCGCGTGGCGCCCGACGGCATGGTCACCATCATGGCCAAGAACCCGGAGATCGGGCAGGGCGTGAAGACCTCGCTGCCGATGCTCATCGCCGAAGAGCTGGACGTGCCCTGGGAGAACGTCCGCATCGAGCAGGCCGACAGCGATCCCAAGCTCTACGGCCGCCAGTTCGCCGGCGGCTCGATGGCCACGCCGCTGCACTGGGAGGAGCTGCGCCGCGTGGGCGCAGTGGCCCGCGCCATGCTGATCGAGGCCGCGGCGCTGGCCTGGAACTGCCCGGCGGGCGAGTGCTCCACCGACCGCGGCATGGTCATCCACGCCTCGACCAAGCGGCGCGCCAGCTACGGCTCGCTGGCGGGCCAGTGCGCCGGGGTCGCGGTTCCCGACGCCAGGTCCGTCGCGGTCAAGGACCCCAAGGACTACAGGATCATCGGCAAGGCCACGCCGCAGTACGACACCGCCAGGATCGTCACCGGCCAGCCCTTGTTCGGCATCGACGTGCGCCGTCCGGGAATGCTCTACGCGACCTATGAAAAGGCGCCGGTGTTCGGCGCCAAGGTGGCGAGCGCCGATGTCGCCGCCGCCAAGGCGGTCAAGGGCGTCAAGGACGCCTTCGTGGTCGAGGGCGGGGAGAACCTCTCAGGCCTGCTGCCCGGCGTTGCGGTGGTCGGCGACAGCTGGTGGGCCGCGCGCAAGGGCCGCGACAAGCTCGCCGTCAAGTGGGCCGCCCATCCCACCTCGGCGCAGAGCTCGGCGGGCTTCGCCAAGCGGGCGGGCGAGCTCTCCGCCGGCGCGCCGCAGAAGGTGATCCGCAAGGACGGCGACGCCGACCAGGCGCTGAAGGGCGCCGCCAAGACAGTGAAGGCGGCCTACGCCTATCCGTTCCTGGCGCACGTCGCCATGGAGCCGATGAACTGCACGGCCGAGTTCGGCAAGGACGGCAAGCTGGAGATCTGGGCGCCCACCCAGAACCCGGAATCCGGCCGCCAGCTGGTCGCCCAGACCCTCGGCCTCAAGCCCGACGACATCACCATCCACATGACCCGCTGCGGCGGCGGCTTCGGGCGCCGGCTCTCCAACGACTACATGGTCGAGGCCGCCTGGATCGCGCGCGCCGCCAAGGCGCCGGTGAAGCTCGTCTGGACGCGCGAGGACGACATCAAGCACGATTTCTACCGCCCGGCCGGGTTCCACTTCCTGGAGGCGGGCCTCGACGCGCAGGGGAACGTCGTCGCCTGGAAGAACCACTTCGTGACCTTCGGCGAGGCGCCGGACAAGCCGGCCTCCTCCGCCGGCATGGGGCCGAACGAGTTCCCGGGCCGGTTCGTGAAGGACTGCCAGGTCGGCGTCTCGACGATGCCGCTGGGCGTGCCGACCGGTCCGCTGCGGGCGCCCGGCTCCAACGCCCTCGCCTTCGTGCACCAGTCGATGATCGACGAGCTGGCGCATGCGGCGGGGCAGGACCCGGTCGCCTTCCAGCTGAAGCTGCTGGGCGACCAGAAGCTGGTGGGCGAGGGCCCGTCCGCCTTCAACGCCGAGCGCATGCGCGGCGTCCTCAAGGCCGTCGCGGAGATGAGCGGCTGGGGCAAGACCAAGCTTCCCGCCCGCACCGGCATGGGCGTCGCCTGCTACTTCAGCCACCTGGGCTACTTCGCCGAGGTGGTGCGGGCGCGCGTGGACGCCGCCGGCAAGGTCAAGCCGGAGAAGGTCTGGGTGGCGGTCGACGTCGGCCACCAGATCGTCAACCCCTCAGGCGCCATGAACCAGGTGCAGGGCGCGGCCATCGACGGCCTGTCGCACGCCCTCTTCCAGAAGGTCACGATCGAGAACGGGGCGGTCGCGCAGAACAACTTCTACGACTACCCGGTCCTGCGCATGGCCGACGCCCCGCCGGTCGAGGTGAAGTTCCTGAAGACCGCCTATCCGCCCACCGGCCTGGGCGAGCCCGCCCTGCCGCCGGCGCTGCCGGCGCTCTGCAACGCCATCTTCGCCGCCACCGGCGTCCGCATCCGCGAGCTGCCGGTCGACGCCAGGCTGCTCAGGACCTGATCGCTCCGCTCGTCCGCGCGTAGGCGGGGCCCCAAGCTGAGTTGTCAGTCCGGGAGCGCAGGTGATCCATCCGCGGCATGGATTCCCGCCTTCGCGGGAAGGAGCGGAAGAGAAGTCACGGCCCCTCCCCGCGCCGGAACCGGCGCGTGCGGCCGCCCAGCGCCTGCGGCCGGTTCAGCGCCTTGCGGAACTCGTCGCGCCGTTCATGGATCGAGGCGATCACCCGGCCCATGGGCACGCCGATCTCCACCAGCACCGCCTCGGAGAGCTGCAG
>NZ_DATIMC010000003.1:0-13699 GCF_035475775.1 Phenylobacterium sp.
CGGCGAGCGCATCGGCCAGTCCCGCCGCCACGGCGGCGTCCGGACCGAGGACGACGAGGTCCGCCGCGATCTCCCGCGCCAGGGCTGTCACGCCCGCGACATCGGTTGCTGCGACACTGCGGATCTCGCAGAGGCTCGCGACGCCCGGATTGCCCGGCGTCGCCACCAGCCGGGTCAGCCGGGGCGACTGGGCGATCTTCCAGGCGAGGGCGTGCTCGCGGCCACCCGATCCGACCAAGAGGATGTTCATGCGCCTGCGCTTAGGCGGCCCCCCGCCCGAGGGTCAAGCGGTCGAAGGATGCGGCGGGAACCTGCCGCAACCGGCGCCGTTCGGCTTTCAAGAGACGGAGCTTCGCAAATTCATGGAAATCCCCGGCCCTTCGGCGGCTGTGGAAGACCAACTCCGAGAGCGGATCGCGGAGCTCGAGGATGCGCTCTCGGAGACCGAGGCTCGCCTGCGCGAACTGGATCACCGGGCCCGCAACGACCTGCAACTCGTGTGGTCGATTCTGCTGATGCAGACCCGCCGCCTCCCGGATGGCCCGGCGCGTCGGGCGCTCCGTCGCGCCGCCGACCGCGTCGCAGCGGTGGCCGCGGCCCTGAAGCACTTCCACCGCCCGGCCGATCCCGGTGGGCTCGACGCCCAGGCGCTGTTGCGGGAACTGGTGGGAGAGATCGCCGGGGGCGCCGGCCGCGCCGATGTGCGCCTGCAGCTTGAGCTGGATCCGCTGCGGGTAGCGCCGTCTCAGGCCGCCCCGCTGGGGCTCATTGTCGAGGAACTGGTGCACAACGCGCTCGGCCACGCCTTCCCCGACCGCGCCGGGCTGGTGGAGATCGGCCTTCACCAGACCGACGGCGGGGCGGTCCTGACGGTGACGGACGACGGCGTCGGCGCCGACCCGGCGACCTGCCGCGCGGGGTTCGGCATCGGCCTGGTCGAACTCCTCTGCAAGCAACTCAAGGGCGAGTTCGTCATCGCGTCAGGCGCGCCGAGCGGCCTGCGCGCGACCATAAGAATCCCGGGGGCGGGCTGACCTTGTCGGTCCTGGCCAACGCCGTGGGGGTGGGCGCCGCGCTTTGCTCGATGACCAGTTTCGTGCCGCAGATCCGCAAGATCTGGCGCGATCGCGACGCCTCCTCGGTCTCGCTGCGGATGTACATCGTGACGGTGACCGGCTTCACGCTGTGGACAGCCTACGGGGCGCTGATCGGCAGCTGGCCCGTTACCGGTTCGAACCTCGTCTGCCTGCTGCTCTCCGGTACGGTGCTCGGACTCAAGTGGCGGTTCAGCCGTCGCGCCGCAGAACCCGTGCGGCGCCCGGGACCCTAGCCAGGGCGTCGCCCGCGCCTTAAGGCTCCTGCCTCGCAGGCCTGTGGGCGAAAGGCGAAGAAGGTCCGGGCATGAACCAGCGCTTGGTCGGGGCCGACGCGGCCCTGAAGGCCGGTCAACGCGAGGCGGCGATCGCCGAGATCATCGCGGCCATCGCGGAGGATCCTGGGCAGCCGGCGCAGGCCTACCGCGTGCTGATTCACCAGCTCTATCTCACCAACCGTCTCCAGGAGGGCGCCGACTGGTCTTCCAGGGCTGTGGCCCGGCATCCCAAGGACATCGAGCTCTGGAACCTGCGCGGCGTGCTGCTGCGCCGGCTGGGGCGATTCCAGGAGGCGCTGGAGGCGCTGGACCAGGCCACGCGGCTCGATCCGCGCCCGCTCGCCCCGGTGGTCAACCGCGGCAACATCTATCTCGACATGGGCGACATGCCGAAGGCGGAAGCGGTGTTCACCCGCCTTGTGCGCCAGGAACCCCGCAACGCCGAGCATCAGCGTCAGCTCGGCCGAGCGCTTCAGCGGCAGGGCAAGCGCGAGGCCGCGATCGTGCGCTTCCGTCAGGCGCTCGCGCTGCGCAAGGACTACGTCGACGCCTGGCTCGATCTCGCGGGCGCCCTGCATGACCTGCATCGCGACAAGCAGGCCCAGGAGACGCTCGACAAGGCCGTGGCGGTGCTGCCGCACGAGTCGCGGCTGCACGAGGCCAAGTCGGTGCTGTTCCGCCGTCGCGGCGAGCTTCGGCGGGCGGAAGCCTACCTGCAGGAGATCCGGCCGCGCTTCGAGGCCGCCGCCTGGCTGCATTACCAGCTCGGCGGCGTGGTCAGCGAATACGATCGCGAGCGCGGCAACCTCCACCTGCGACGCGCCGTCGAGCTCGATCCGGACAGGCTGGAGCACCGGATGGCCCTGGTGGAAAGCCTGGAGCGGACGCGCAGCGGCGACGAGGGGGCCAACATCGAAGAGGCCTATCAGATGTTGAAGGCCACCATGGCGCGCGAGACGCTGACCACGCCCGCCCCCGTCAAGATCGCCAACGAGGTGCTGATCCGCGTGTGCGATTTCGAGGCCCTGGACAGTCTCGGCACGTTCCACGATGTCGGGCGCCTATGGGCGGAGTCCGGCCGCCACACCGCGCTGCTGAAGCAACTGGCGCGCGTGCGCAGCGCCGAAGACCGCCTCGAGCTCGTGGAACAGCATCGCATCTGGGGCCGACAGATCGAGGCGGTGGCGCCCGAACAGCCGCTGCGGAGACCGCCGCGGCGGGCGAAGGACGGCAAGATCCGGCTGGGCTTCATGTCCTCGGACCTGAGGCAGCACCCGGTCGCCTATTTCTCCCTGCCGCTTTTCGATCACATCGATCGCGAGCGGTTCGACGTCTATTGCTACTCCTACTTCCAGGGCCAGGAAGACCGCGTTCAACGCTACATCGCCGAGCAGGTTGCGGCGTTCCGCTGGAACCCGGACATCGCCCCGCGCGACGCCGCGCAGGTGATCGCCGACGACCAGCTCGACATGCTGATCGAGCTCGGCGGGTCGACGCACATGAACAAGCTCGAGGTGATGGCCTGGCGCGCCGCGCCCCTCCAGGCGAGCTGGCTCGGCTATCCGCACTCGGCGGGGCTCTCGACCATCGACTACTTCATCTGCGATCCGTTCAGCGTCCCGCCCAACCGGGAGCTGATGATCGAGCAGCCCTTGATGATGCCCCATAGCTGGCTCGCGCTCGGCCGCGTGTTCTCCGCGCACCATCCGCTGACCGACGGGCTTCCCGAAGACCGCAACGGCTTCATCACCTTCGGCACCGCCAACAACCCCCACAAGTACAGCCCCGAGGTGCTCAGGCTTTGGGCGCGGATCGTGGCCAGGACACCCGATTCGCGGTTCGCCTTCATCCGACCCGAGGGCGGCTCCGCCAGCTTCCGCAAGAACGTCCTGGCGGCGTTCGCGGCGGAAGGCGTGGGCCAGGAACGAGTGGTCTTTCACCCGGTGCGCGGCCAGCACATGCCGTACTACAACGAGGTCGACATCACCCTGGACCCCTTTCCGCTGACCGGCGGGACGACGACGACGGAGTCGCTGTGGATGGGCGTGCCGCTGGTGAGCCTCGTGGGCGAGGCGTTCTTTGAACGCCTGAGCTACTCGATCCTGTCGAACATTGGACTTGGCGACCTCTGCGCCGCTGACCTCGAGCAATATGTGGAGATCGCGATGCGGCTGGTCGCCGAGCGCGAGCGGCGGCGCGACCTCAGGAGCTCGCTTCGCGAGCGCATGCGCGACAGCCCGCTCGGCCGAGACGCCGAATTCGCCCGCGACTTCTACGACATGGTCGCCGCTGCCGTCGCCGAGGCGCGCGCACGCGACGTCAAGGTCCGCGCCTAGGGCGTCGGGATGATCCCATGATCTTCTGGATAGCGAACGGGATCGTATTCGCGGCCGCCTATCTGCTCGGCTCGACGCCGACGGGCTATCTGGCGGGGAAACTGCTCAAGGGGATCGACATCCGGGAGCATGGCTCCAACTCCGTCGGGGCGACGAACGTGTTGCGAACCCTCGGCAGATGGCCCGCCCTGGTCGTGCTCCTGGTGGACGTGGCGAAAGGTGCGGGGGCGATCGCCTTCGCCCGCTGGTTCTCTCCTTGGGTCTATCACTCGCCCCGCCTCACGCCTCCGGCGGCGCTCGATCTGCAAACCTGGACGCCGTGGGCTGTCTGCTTGGCCGGACTCGCCGTCTTGTTGGGCCATGGCCGGTCGATCTGGCTGAATTTCACCGGCGGCAAATCCGCTGCGGCGGGGCTGGGCGTGTTGCTGGCGATGTCATGGCCGGTCGGTCTCGGCGCGGTGACGGTGTTCGGCGCCGTCGTGGCTGTTTTTCGCAGGGTTTCCCTCGGCTCGATGCTGGCGGCGTTGACCGCGATCGGCCTGGTCTGCCTGTTGGGCGAGCCGACGCCCTACCGCTTGCTGGTGATTTCTGGCGGCGCCTACGTGATTGTGCGCCATCGCGCCAACATTCAGCGGTTGCTGGGCGGGACAGAGCCGAGCCTGGGGCAAGCTCGCCGAAAATCGAAAGCGGAATCGCGGATGTAGGGCGATGCCTCGCCCACGGTCCCGGTCGGAGGCGGCGCGCAGCGGATCCTGCGAACTCGGGAATAGGCGCCTAAAGCCGAAAGTATTCCCTGAGGAGGTCGTCGGGACGTGCCCGGAAGGCGAGCTCGCCGGGACCGCCGGCGAACACCATCGATCCCTTGGGCGTGCGCTTGTTGATGACGCTGACGCCTTGGCTCACGACGCAATCGTCTCCCACCACCGAGCGCCCGATGACGGCGGAATGGGGATACAGCACCACCCGCTCGCCGAGCACCGGGATCTGGTCCTTGTGCCGGCCGACCGTGCAGTTCTGGTACAGCACCAGGTGATTGCCGTAGGTCGCCTTGGCGAGCACGATTCCCACGCTGTGGCCGATGTAGAACACCTCGGGCATGGCGATCTCGTAGAACAGGTCGATGCCGTTCAGCGCCTTGTTCATCAGGAACAGACGGGTGGCGGCGGCCACGTCGCCCGACCGCGCCCAGATCGTGTTCGCCAGGAAATAGAGGTAGCTGCAGTGCTGCGACGACTGCACGACATTGAACTCGTCAGGCCGCCAGGGGGCGCAGGCGTTGATACAGCGGCCCAGCCGCGCGAGGGCCTCGTCCAGGTGCGCATCCACCGCCGCCCGGAACGCCGCCTCGCGTCCGTCGGGAACCACCGCCGCGCACTGGGCCGTCGTGTAGGCGATCAGGCTCTCGCGGGTGTGGTCGAGCAGCTTCACCCCTTCAGGCCCTCCAGATAGGCGCGGACCCTATCCTTGACCGGACGCGGGTCGAGGCCAAGCGCCCTCAGCCGCGCGATGTTGGCCCTGGGGGGCGCGGCGGGCGCGGCCTCGCCGGAGAACCTCACGCGCCAGCTGCAGGCCTCGAACACCTGGGCGATCTCGGCATTGCTGACCAGTTCGCCGCTGGCTACGTTGCAGATCGCGGGCTCGGCGGCTGAGGCGATCGCGATCAGGGCGGCCACGACATCGTCCAGGTGGATGTAGTCGCGCGCGACATGCGGACTGGAATCCAGAGCGATGGATCGCTCGGCCTGTGCGCGGATGAGCCATTCGGACAGGAAGCCCGGCGCGCCCGGCGCCCAGTCGTAGACATTGGCCAGCCGCGCCACCGCGCCCCGCCCGTCGGTGCGGGTCATCACCAGGTTCTCGCCCAGGGCCTTGGAGAGATCGTAGAGCCGCCGCGGGTCGGTGGGATCGAACACCAGGGGTTCGGTCTCGGAGACCTCCGCCTTCGGCAGGCCGTCGTAGAGCCGGGTGGAGGAGAGATAGACGATCTTCTCGAAGCGCCCCGCCTCGATCACTCGGCCGACCAGGCTGGCGTGCGCCTCGACCGCCTCGAATGGCCGGCGGTCGTAGTCGGCGGTGAGCCCAGCGCAATAGAAGACCACGCCGAGGTCGCGGGCGAGCAGCTCCGGGGCGCCCCTGGGGGGCGCGAAGACCTGCCAGCCGTCCGCCTCGAGACGGGTCCGCAGCCGCCGGCCCACGAACCCCGACGCGCCGACGATGGTCGCCTGCCTCGCCAAGGCGCTTCAGAGCCCGCCCAGCGGGTGGTGCAGGCGGGGATCCTTGTGGCGCAGGTACTTGGGCGAGACGCCGCGGACGATCGCGTAATCCGGCGCCTGGAACATCGCGGGCTCCTTCACCGCCACCATGTTGAAGCCGTGCGGCGGGCCCTCGAGGTAGACGGCCTCGGCCGGGATCAGCTCGATCGGCTTGCCGGAGAGATCGTAGTTCGAGTTGAAGTCGCGCAGCGCGAAGACCGTGTAGCCCCGGTCGGTCAGAAGCCTGACCACCGCGGTGTTCTCCAGCCCGCTCGACCAGTCGACGTAGCTGCGGTGCACCTCGAAGACGACGTCGGGCGCCTCGCCCGCGGGTCGGCGCAGGAAGGGCTCGGCGCCTTGCAGCGCGCCCAGCTCGGCGCCCTCGATGTCGACCACCATCAGGTCCAGCCGCTCGACCCCCGCCTCAGCCAGGTAGTCCGCGACGGTGACGGTCCTGAAGCCCTCGGCCGCGGTCTCGGCCACCTCCGCGGAGGCGAAGCTGTCATAGCCCACGAGCTTGAGGCGGGTGTTGGAGTCCGACCACAGGCCCTCCGGCCGGGGACGGATGTTGGTCAGCCCGTTGAGGTCGGCGTTGCGCTGCAACATCGCCCGCTGCTCATGGTTGGGCTCGAAGGCGTGGACCACCCCGCCTCGCGCGGCGATCTCACGGGCGATCAGGATGGCGTGGTCGCCGAAGTAGGCCCCGCCGATCACCACCTGCTTCGCGCGCGCGGCGAGCTTCACCAGGAGTCGGCTGGTCTGCGGCTCCCAGGCATGGTCCGGCGCCTCCGGGATCGACATCACGAAGTCGCGGGCGATCTTGGAGCGGTAAAGGAACTCGAAGGCGACCCCGTTCGCGAGCGTCTTGCGCACCACCTGGTCATCATCGAACAGCGCGTCCACCAGCGGCCCGGTGATCTCCTCGCGCAGGTCCACGCCGGGCGCGTCGATCGCGGCTTCAAAGGCGATCAGCTGGCGGATGAAGCTTCTGCGCCATTCGTCGTTGGAGGCGATGCGGGCGAGCGCGGCGAGCGCCTTGTGGTCAGCCATGGCAAGTCCTGGACCTCCAGTCTCGAGGAACCGCATCAGGGAAGCATCCGCGTGGCCGGCGAGGCCGTCACGAAGCGCCCGCCCCATTCGCGGATGTAGCCGTGCTCGCGGGTGATCTCCTCCTGAAGGTTCCAGGGGAGGATCAGGAGGTAGTCGGGCCGGACCTCGCGCAGCGCCTCGGGGGCGCGGATCGGGACGTGGCTGCCGGGCAGCAAGCGGCCCTGCTTGGCCGGATTGGCGTCGAAGGCGCAGACGACGTCCGCCGCCGTGGTCCCGCAGTAGTTCAGGAAGGTGTTGCCCTTGGCGGCCGCGCCATAGGCGGCGATCCGTTTGCCCTGCGCCCTGGCGCTGGCGAGGAACGCCCGGAAGCTCTCCCGCACCGCCTCCACGCGCGGCGTGAAACCCTGGTAGGTTTCCATCCGGCGCAGACCGGCCGCGGCCTCCTCGGCCCTGAGCGCCCGCAGCGCCTCGGTCTCCTCGCGCCCCGACCCGGCGTGGCAGACGAACAGCCTGAGCGAGCCGCCGTGCGTCGCCAGCCGCTCCACGTCGAACGGACGCAGGCCGTTCGCCCGCAGCACCTGCTCCACCGCGAGCAGCGAGAGATAGGAGAAGTGCTCGTGGTAGATGGTGTCGAACTGCACCTTCTCGATCAGCTTGAGCACGTGCGGGAACTCGAACGTCAGCACGCCCGCCGCCTTCAGGACGTGCCGAAAGCCTCCCGCGAAGTCGGCGATGTCGGGCACGTGGGCCAGCACGTTGTTGGCGGCCATGAGGTCGGCGCGGACGCCGCGGGCGGCGAGCTCGCAGCCGGTCGCGCCGCTGAAGAACATGACTTCGGTCGGGACGCCGCGGGCGCGGGCGGCCTCGGCGGTGTTGGCCGCGGGCTCGATGCCGAGCACGGGGATGTCCTTGGCCGCGAAGTGCTGCAGCAGGTAGCCGTCATTGCTGGCGACCTCCACCACAAGCGAGTCCGGGCCGAGCGCGAACCGGGCCGTCATCGCCTCGGCGTAGCGCCGGGCGTGCTCCACCCAGCTCGAGGAATAGGAGGAGAAGTAGGCGTAACCGGCGTCGAAGATCGCCTCGGCGGGCACGGCGTCGTCCACCTGCACCAGCAAGCAGCGATCACAGACGCGCGCGTGCAGCCGATAGGCCTGCTCGGCGCCGCTCGCGAGTTGCTCCGCCGTGAGATAGCTGTTGGCCAGCGGCTGGCGGCCGAGGTCGACGAAGGTGTGCGTCAGCGGCGCGCGGCAGAAGCGGCAGGGCGGAGGCTCAGTCATCGGCCGGCCTCGTAGGCCGCGATCTCCTCCCGGCACAAGGCCAGGGCGCCCTCGCCGGCCGCCTGGCGGCGATACCAGTCCATGGCGAGGGCGACCGCCGCCGGCGCGTCGTAGCGGCTCTCGAAGCCCAGCGCCTGCTTCGCCAGCCCGGCGTCGATGGCGAGGGTTGCGGCTTCCAGCGACCTCGGCTCCGGCTCATGCCGCCAGGGCTTGCCGTCCAGGGCTCCGATGGCGAGGGTCGCGAGTTCGCCGACCGAGACCTCGCGCCCGCCTCGCCGCGGCCCGAAGTTGAGCGCGCGCGGCTGGCCAGGATCGGCCGCCAGCGCCTGCAGGTAGGTCAAGTAGCCGGCCAGGCAGTCGAGCACATGCTGCCAGGGGCGCGTGGCCTCCGGGCGCCGCAGCACGGCGGCTTCGCCGGCGCGCGCCGCGCGCACGATGTCGGCCACGAGCCGGTCGCGTGCGAAATCGCCGCCGCCGATCACATTGCCGCCGCGCGCCGTCCCGATCCGCACGCCCCCAGGCTCGAAATAGCTCTGGGCGAAGCTGCGGGCCACGATCTCCGTCGCGGCCTTCGAGGCGGAGTAGGGATCCTTGCCGCCCAGCGGATCGGCCTCGGTGAAGGCGCGGCCTTCGCCGGCATTGGCGTAGACCTTGTCGGAGGTGACCACGAGCACGGCTTCCAGCGCCTTCTGGGCGCGCAGAACCTGCAGCAGGTGGGCGGTCCCCATGATGTTGGACGCGAAGGTCCCGACGGGGTCCTCCAGGGCCGCGCGCACGATCGGTTGCGCCGCCATGTGCAGCACGAGGTCGAAGGCGCGGCCGCGCAACGCCGCCTCCACTGCGCCGCGGTCCCGCAGATCGACGATCAGCGATTCCACGAGGCCCTGGACGCCGGCGAGCTCGAACAGGCTCGGCGCCTGGTCCGGCGCGAGCGCCAGGCCGGTGATTTCTGCGCCGGCGGCTGAGAGCCAGATCGCGGCCCAGGCGCCCTTGAAGCCGGTGTGGCCGGTCAGCAGCACGCGCTTGCCGCGCCAGAAGGCGCGGTCTAGCGCCGCCATGGCGCCTCGCCTGAGGCCCAGAGCGCCTCGAGGTGGTTCTTGTCGCGCAGCGTGTCCATCGCCGCCCAGAAGCCCTCGTGCGGGAAGGCCATGAGCTGGCCGTCGTGCGCCAGGCTCTCCAGCGGCGCGAGCTCGAAGGGCGTCGCATCGCCGGCGATCCGCTCGATGACCTTGGGCTGCAGCACGAAGAAGCCGCCGTTGATCAGCGCGTTGTCGCCGGGCGGCTTTTCGGTGAACCGCTGCACGAGCCCCTCCTTCACGTCCAAGGCCCCGTATCGCCCCGGCGGCGCGACGGCGGTCACCGTCGCTTCCTTGCCGTGCGCCCGGTGGAAGGCGGCGAGCGCCTTCAGGTCCACGTCGGACAGGCCGTCCCCGTAGGTGAGGAAAAAGGGTTCGTCGGGCTCGAGGAACCTCGCCACGCGCTTGAGGCGCCCGCCGGTCATGGTTTCCTCGCCGGTGTCCACCAGGGTGACGCGCCACGGCTCATGGTGGGTGGCGTGATACTCGATGGCCCCGGCCGCAAGGTCGACGGTCAGGTCGGCGTTATGCAGCACGTAGTTGGCGAAGTACTCCTTGACGACATAGCCCTTGTAGCCAAGGCAGATGATGAAGTCGTCGAAGCTGGCGTGCGAGAACAGCTTCAGGATGTGCCAAAGGATCGGCCGGCCGCCGATCTCGATCATCGGCTTCGGCTTGAGGTGGCTTTCTTCGGAAATCCGGGTGCCGAGCCCGCCGGCCAGGATGACTGTCTTCATAGCTCGCCTGAGGCTCCGCCCGCCGGCGCTCCTCTTATCGCGTCCACGGAGGCGGATGAAGCGGCTTCGGCGCCGCGCCCCGGCCCTTGTCGGCGGCGGCCGGCTCGGCCATCAAGCGCCATGACCTGCGCTCCGATCGTCACCTTCCTGATCGCCGGCGTGCAAAAGGCTGGCACCACGGCGCTCTACGACTACCTGGCCGAGGAGCCTGGGGTCGGCCTCTCGCGCGTGAAGGAGACCCACTTCTTCGACGACGACACCCTCGACTGGTCGCAGCCGGACTATGGCCGCTATCACAGCGGCTTCGACGCGGGGGACAAGCGGGTCATCGGCGAGGCGACGCCGATCTACAGCTACTGGCCGAACAGCCTGGAGCGGATCAGGGCCTACAATCCGGCGATGCGGCTGATCCTCCTGCTGCGCGATCCCGTGGCGCGGGCCTGGTCGCACTGGCGGATGGAGTTCGCCCGCGGCGTCGAGCGCGGGAGCTTCGGCTGGTGCATCCGGCAGGGACGCCAGCGGCTCTTCGAGCAAGGGCCCGTCGGCCGGCCCTGGGGCCACGACCGGGAGCTCTCCTATGTCGAACGCGGGTTCTACGGCGAGCAGGTCGAGCGGCTCTATGGCCTGTTTCCCGCCGCGCAGGTGCTGATCCTGAAGTCCGAAGACCTGAGGCGCGATTCCGCCGCCGCCCTGGCGCAGGTCCGCGCCTTCCTGGGCCTGCCGGAGGGCGCACCGCCTCGCCCGCGCGAGGTCCACGTCGGGGCGGAGATGGACTATCCGTCCCCGTTCACCGACGACGACCGGGCCTTCCTGCGCGGCGTCTATGCGCGGGACCAGGCGCGCCTGCGGGCGCTCACCGGTATCAGCTTCGCCGCGCCATAATTCCGCACGCGCCCTGGCCCAACCTCCGCGCTCACCGGAACCGCCCATGCGCCTCGCCCCGCTCGTCCTCATCGCCGCCGTCGGGCTCGCCGCCCCCGCCGCCCGCAGCGAAGGCTCTGCGCCGAAACTCGGCTTCCCGCTCGCCTGCCAGATCGGCCGCGACTGCGAGGT
This sequence comes from Phenylobacterium sp., assembly GCF_035475775.1. GTDB lineage: Bacteria > Pseudomonadota > Alphaproteobacteria > Caulobacterales > Caulobacteraceae > Phenylobacterium. Next base: position 11,154 of record NZ_DATIMC010000003.1, read on the forward strand.
GCAGCATTACGTCGACCGCGATCCCGGCCCCGGCGCGCGCGACTACCACTGCGGGACCCGCACCTACCAGGGGCACAACGGAATCGACATCCGCCTGCTGGACATGGCCGAGCAGCGGCGTGGAGTGGAGGTGCTGGCCGCCGCGGCGGGACGGGTGGCGCGGTTGCGCGACGGGGTTCCCGACGTCTCGATCCGCGCGCCAGGCGCGCCGAGCGTCGTCGACATCGAGTGCGGCAACGGGGTCGTCATCGACCACGCCGACGGCTGGCAGACCCAGTACTGCCACATGGCCCGCGGCAGCCTGCGCGTGAAGGTCGGCGATGTGGTCGCCACCGGCCAGCCGCTCGGCAAGGTCGGCCTTTCGGGCGACACCGAGTTCCCGCATCTGCACATCACCGTGCGACACGCCGGCCAGGTGGTCGATCCGTTCGCGCCGGCCGCGCCGGCCGGAAGCTGCGGGGCCCAGGCGCCGCTCTGGACCTCCGCCGCGCAGCGCGCGCTCGCCTACAAGGCCGGCGCGATCCTCAACACCGGCTTCGCGCCGGGCCCGGTGGCCATGGGAGCGGTGGAAGACGCCAGCATCGGCGCCGTCGGCCCCGATGCGCCTGCGCTCGTCGCCTACGTGCGCGCGATCGGCCTCGACGCCGGCGACGCCATCGACCTGGCGCTCTCGGGACCGGACGGGCGGGTGCTGGCCCGGACCCGTCAGCCGGTGACGCGCTACAAGGACCAGCAACTGGTGTTCGTGGGACTCAGGCGCCCGCCCGGCGGCTGGGCGAAAGGGACCTATGCGGCGGTGTCGCGCATCGAACGGCCGGGCCAGCCGCCCCTGGAACGCCGGTTCAAGGTCGCGCTCTGAAACGAGCTCGCGGCGACGCCCGCGCACGGACCTCCGTCGTTCGCAAGTACGGCGTTGCGGCGCGCCAGTTTAAGCAAAAGTGATCGGGGTTTCGCTTCCGTCCGCGCAAGCTTTGCGGTAGAAACGGCAAGTCAGCCTTGCTCTCCATGGCTGTGTCGCTTTGGCCGGGCGGAGGTCCTCAGGATCGCCTCCCGGCCTCTTGCATTCAAAGCGCTGGCGCAGCGCCGGCGCGGACGATGGTGACCACGCCATAGCGCGCCATCCATAGCAGTCCGCGCTCCACGAACGAGCGCCGTTGCGGCGGGATCGCCTCCAGCACCTCGGCCACCGTGGCGGTCTTTCGGGCGCCGAGCAGAGCCACCACCAGCTCGGCCTCCTGCAGCGTCGGGCGGTTGAAGGCGCTGTAGGCGGCCAGCGGATCCTGCAGTCGGGCGCGGGCGGCGGCGGCCGTCATGCCCGGGGCGAGCGCCACGACGGATCGGACCGACAGGTGTTCGCTCGGGTAGCTCTGGAACAGGGTGAAGGGGTCGGGGCGGAAGGGATTGCCACGCACCGCCGGCGCCGGCGGGGCCGCCAGGCGGCGGGCGTTCTGCTCCGCCCAGAGCGCCTGGTACTGGGGAATGATCGCCGACCAGTCGAAGATCTCGCGGGCGCGCGCCTGCGCCGCGGCGCCCATGCGCCGCCGCAGATCGGGGTCGAGCACCAGCGCGGCGATCGCCTCGTCGGCCTCGGCGTAATCGATGGCGGTGAACTGGCCAGCGGCGCCGACATAGTTTTCGTAGGTCATCCACTGGTTCTCGAACCAATGGGCGAGATCCGCGCCCTGCCCCGGCGCCGGGGCCATCGTGCGGATGCGGAAGCCATCGACCCCGTGCCGCACCGTGTCGCGGTAGCCGTCCCAGTCGGTCACGACGCAGGGCAGGCCGGCCGCCATGGCCTCCACAGGGGTCAGGCCGAAGGTCTCCTGCACGTTGTCCGAGAAGCTGATGAAGAAGTCCGCGACTGACCAGATCGAGAACCGCACGTCCAGCGGCCGGCCGTCGATGCGGCGGTACTCCACCGAGGGGCACAGGGCGCGCGAGCCGCTCTCGTAGGCCTCCTCGATCTTGGCGCTGCCGCCCCAGCCGGCGTTCACCCAGTAGATCGGCTTGCCGGTCCTGGAGGCGGCGCGCTCCAGGGCCAGCGCCATGAGTGCCGGGTTCATCTTGCCCCGGACGTCGAAGCGGCCGACGAACAGGGCGACCGTCGCATCCTGCGGGATCTCGAGCCGCGCGCGCCAGGCGCTGCGGTGGTCGGGCGAGGTCGAGAAGTCCTCGGCGTTCACGCCGAGCGGGATGGTCACCCGTTGCGGCTCGGCGCGACGCCGGGGGCCGAATTCGGCCGCCAGGTAGTCCCGCATGGCCGAGAGCTGGGTCTCGATCGCGTGACGGACCGCCGTCGAGGTGCAGATCAGCGCGTCGTAGTCCTCGGCCGGGGAGATCAGCAGCTCGCCGATCGTCTGCATGACCCGGTCGGTGGCCGTGGTGTGGGTGATGCCGCAGATCGCGTAGGCGCGCGGGCCGAATGGCCGTCGCAGCCATGATTCGGCGGTGACGCCAGGCACCGGCATGTTGAGGACGCCCACCTGCGACAGCGCCTGCCGATCGGCCTGGCGGATCCAGGTGATCGGCCGGGTCGGGGCGTGGAT
>NZ_DATIMC010000004.1:0-57674 GCF_035475775.1 Phenylobacterium sp.
GCGAAGCGGATGGGCCTGCAGGCTCGCCAGCGCCGCCTCGGCCGCGCCCGGATGTCCGGGGTCCGGATCGGCGGCGCAGTCGCGGGTGATCCCGCCCGGGGCGATCTGGCAGGTCACGACCACGGTGGCCGACAGCGGGGCGGCCGGCGCGACCTGCGCCGGCGCCTCGGCGGCCGGCGGCGGGGCGGGCGCGGCCGGAATCACGCGTCCTCCAGCCACGGCTGGGCGAGCGCGCGCTTCATCTCGTAGACGTCGATCGCCTCGGCGGCCTGCAGGGTCTCGCCGATGGCGTCCAGGCCGCCCAGCATCTTCGCCTTGCGGGTGGGATCGATCTCGAAGCGGAAGGTTTCACCCGACGGCGAGACGACGCTCTGCGTCTCCAGATCGACGGTGACCAGGTGGTTGCCGCCCTTGGCCTCGGCCATCAGCTGCTGCACCTCGTCGGGTTTCAGCACGACCGGCAGCAGGCCGTTCTGGAAGCAGTTGTTGTAGAAGATGTCGGCGAAGCCGGTGGAGATCACGCAGCGGATCCCGAAGTCCATCAGCGCCCAGGGCGCGTGCTCGCGCGAGGAGCCGCAGCCGAAGTTGTCGCCGGCGATCAGCACGCCCGCGCCCTTGTATTCCGGCCGGTTGAGCACGAAGCCGGGCTTCTCGCGCCCGTCGGCGTCGAAGCGCAGGTCGTAGAACAGGCCCTTCGCCAGCCCCTCGCGCTCCACGGTCTTGAGGAACTGCTTGGGGATGATCTGGTCGGTGTCGATGTTGGCCAGCGGAAGCGGCGCGGGCTTGGCGTCGAGGCGTGAGAAGGGCTGCATCAGGCGGGCTCCGGCGCGGGCTCGGCGGAGAGCACGATGGTCGGCACGCCGGCCGGCGCATCGCGGACGGTGAACACCTTGGTGCCCGGCTTGCGGCCGGCGCGCACCTGCGAGAGGTCGAAGCCGGCGGCGGCGAGCCGCGCATGGAGGGCCTCCGGGTCGGCGGCGCGCCAGGCGAGGCCCGAGAAGCGGTCGGGCGCGTCGGAGACCGGCGCCTTCAGGCTCGCGCCCACCTCGAACACCGCATCGCCGAGGCGGAAGAACAGCTGGCGCGCCCCCCACTGCGGATTGGCGCGGTCGAGGCGCAGGTCGAGGCCGAACTTCGCGCCGTAGATGGCGAGCGCCCGCTCGGGATTGCGGGTGCCGACCACCACGTGGTCCAGGGCGGGGATCGCGGCGGCCTCGGCGCCGATGGCCGGCGATGGCTGCGCGCCGATGCGGCCCGGCGTCAGCACGAAGTCCAGGCCCGCGGCCCGGATCCGGGTGACGGCCGCAACCGGCTCGGTCTCGAGCCCGCGCCGGGCGAGCAGGCGCGAGGCGGCCTCGAGGTCGGCCACCTGGAAGGCGCAGATCCAGACGCCCTCGCCGGCCGCCTCCAGGCGCGCGCGGACCCGCTCGCCGGCCGGGCCTTCGCCCGAGGGCGCGATGACCTCCAGCGCCATGTTGGAAAGATGAAACCAGGCGCGAGCCGCCCCGTCGCGAGGATCGAGCTCCGGCTCGCGGCCGAGCAGGCGGCGGTAGCCGTCGACGGCGGCCTCGAACCCGCGCACCGCGACGGCCACGTGGTCGAGCGCGGTGATCACAGGAAGTCCCGCACGTCGGCGATGCGCCCGGCGATGGCGGCGGCGGCGGCCATGGCGGGGCTCATCAGGTGCGTGCGGCCGCCGCGGCCCTGGCGGCCCTCGAAGTTGCGGTTGGAGGTGGATGCGCAGCGCTCGCCCGGCGCGAGGCGGTCGGGGTTCATGCCCAGGCACATCGAGCAGCCCGGCTCGCGCCAATCGAAGCCGGCGGCCCGGAACGCCTCGTCCAGCCCCTCGGCCTCGGCCTGGGCCTTCACCAGGCCGGAGCCCGGCACGACCATGGCGCGGACGCCCGGAGCGACCTTGCGGCCGCGGGCGATGGCGGCGGCGGCGCGCAGGTCCTCCAGGCGGCTGTTGGTGCAGGAGCCGATGAACACCACGTCGACCGTGGCCTCGGCGATCGGCTGGCCGGGGCTGAGGCCCATGTACTCCAGCGCCCGCTCGGCCGAGGCGCGCTTGTCGGGGCTGGCGAAGCTGGCCGGGTCGGGCACGGCGCCGGTGACCGGGATCACGTCCTCCGGGCTGGTGCCCCAGGTGACCAAGGGCGCGATGGCGGCGGCGTCGATATGGACCTCGCGGTCGAAGACGGCGTCGGGGTCGGAGAAGAACATCTTCCAGTAGGAGAGCGCCATCTCCCAGGCGCCGCCCTTCGGCGCAGCGGGGCGGCCTCTCAGGTACTCGAAAGTGGTCTCGTCGGGGGCGATCAGGCCCGCCCGGGCGCCCGCCTCGATGGTCAGGTTGCAGAGCGTCATGCGCCCTTCCATGGAGAGCGCGCGCACCGCGGAGCCGGCGTACTCGATGACGTATCCGGTGCCGCCGGCCGTGCCGATCGCCCCGATCACGGCGAGCGCGAAGTCCTTGGCGCCGACCCCGGGCGCAGGCGCGCCGTCGATGACGACGCGCAGGTTCCTGGCCTTGGACTGGCGCAGCGTCTGGGTGGCGAGCACATGCTCGACCTCCGAGGTGCCGATGCCGTGGGCGATCGCCCCGAACGCGCCGTGCGTCGAGGTGTGGGAATCGCCGCAGACGATGGTCATGCCGGGCTGGGTGCGGCCCTGCTCGGGCCCGACCACGTGGACGATGCCGTTCCTCACGTCGCCCATCGGGAAGAACTCGATGCCGTAATCCTTGACGTTCTTCTCCAGCGTCTGGAGCTGCAGGCGCGCTTCCTCGTCGGCGACGGCGCCGACGCCCAGGCCCTGGCCCTCGGTCGGCACGTTGTGATCGGCGACGGCCAGCGTGCGGTCCGGCCGGCGGACCGGGCGGTGGTTGGCGCGCAGCCCGGCGAACGCCTGCGGCGTGGTCACCTCGTGGATCAGGTGCAGGTCGACGTAGACGATCGCCTCGCCGTCCTGTTCGGCGACCAGGTGGGCGTCCCAGATCTTGTCGTAGAGCGTCTTGCCGGGCATCGCCGGCATGTAGGTCCGCAGGGCCGCGCACGTCTAGTGCTGCGATGCGGCGAAATCAGCGCAGCCGCGAGAGGATTTTCCCCGAACGCCGGTGTTGACGATCGAGATTACAAGTGTAACTCTCGCGTGAACTACAACTGTAGTCCGGAGCGCGCACATGCCGTCTCAACGCCTGACCCTCATCGCCGTCTTCGCCCATGCCTCGCCGGTCGTGCAGGTCGTCCTGTTCCTGCTTCTCGTGCTGCTGATCGCCGCCGTGGGGGTGTGGGTGGGCCAGCTCGGCGGCCGGCGCATGGCGCGCGGCGAGACCATCCTGTCATCGGTGCTCGTCGCAGCGCCGCTGTTCGGCCTGACCGCCGCCGCCTACGGCCTGCTCAACATGTCCATCGGGCTGGCCAACGTGCGGCCGACGCCGGACCTCGCGACGGTCGCGCCGGGGCTCGCGGAGGCCAGCCTCTGCATCCTCCTGGGCCTTCTCGCCGCCTCGCTGGCGGCGGCGTTCCGGGCGCACCTGCGCTTCGCCCACCGCCCCGCTTGACGGCCAAGATTACGGGCGTACGCTCCGCCTGACCTACATCTGTAAGACCGGCGCGGAGTCGATGGCGAAGATCTCGGGCGCGGAAAGTCAGATCATGGAGGCGCTGTGGGCCAAGGGCCCGCTGGGCGCCGACGACATCGTCGGCGAGGTGGGCGGACCGCAGGGCTGGGGCGAGGCCACCGTCAAGACGCTGATCAACCGGCTCCTGAAGAAGAAGGCGATCGCCTCCGAGCGCGAGGGCGGCCGGGCGCGCTATCGCCCGCTGGTCAGCCGCGCGGAGTACCTGACCGGCGAGAGCCAGGGCCTGCTGGATCGCCTGTTCGGCGGCGAGCTCGCGCCGCTGGTCGCCCACTACGCCAAGCACCGGCCGCTCTCGCCCGAGGAGCTGGAACGGCTGAAGGCGCTGATCGCCGAGCTGGAGCGGGACGATGACTGAGCTCGCCGACATCCTGCTGCGGGCCAATGGGGTGGCCGCCCTTGCGATCGCAGCCGTGCTGGTCCTGAGGCTGCCGGCCCGCGCCGCCTTCGGAGCGGAAGCCGCCTACCGGCTGTGGGCCGCGCCGCCGCTGGCAGTCGCCGCCAACCTGCTGCCGTTCAAGGTCGCTCCGGCCGGGACCGCCGCGCTGGGCCACTTGGCGCCGGCGCATCTCGCCGGGCCGCTGCTCGCCGCCTGGGCGGCGGGGGCAGGCGTTGCGGTGCTGCTGCTCTGGCGCGCCCAGGCCGCTTTCCTGCGGGCCGCGCGGGCCGGCCGGGCGGGACCTGCGGTGGTGGGCGTGATCGCGCCGCGCGTGATCATGCCGCCCGACGACGGCCGCTTCTCGGAGGCGGAGCGGGCGCTGATCCGGGCGCACGAGCGCGAGCACATCTGCCGCAAGGACCCACGCGCCGGGGCGCTCGCCGCGCTCTGCCAGTGCCTCGCCTGGTTCAACCCGCTGGTCCACCTGGCCGCCCACGTGGCCCGCCTCGACCAGGAGCTCGCCTGCGACGCCGCGGTGATCCGCAAGCGGCCGAAGGACCGGGCGCTCTACGCCAGGACGCTGCTCAAGACCCAGCTGGCCGGCGCGGCGCTGCCGCTCGGCTGCTACTGGCCGGCCCGCGCCAGGCATCCGTTGGAGCTGCGGGTCGAGCTGCTCAAGCGCCGCCGCCGCGAGGGCGGCCTCGCGGGCTCGCTGCTCATCGCCGCGGCGCTGACGATCGGCGCCTTCCTGGCCACCGCCGCCGGGCCGCCCCTGCCGCGGGCCCCGGTTCCCGAACTGCCGGGCCTCGAGGAGGGTGGCGCGGGCCAGATGTCGGTCATGCTGGTGACCTGGAGGACCAGCGCGCCGCGCCGCTAGGCCGCGCGCGCCAACTCCGGCCGCTCCAGGCAGCCCAGCGCGCTCAAGGTCTCGGCGAGCGCCTGTTCGATGGGCGTGTGCGGCTCGCCGCCCAGGGTCTCGATCAGGCGGGCGTTGTCCAGCAGCACCGTCTCGCGCCACAGATAGCGCATCTCGGAAAGCTCGCGGAACGTCTCGTTGAACGGCCCGGCGGCGTAGAGCGCGATCCAGGGGAAGGCCCGCACCGGCAGCTTGCGGCCGACCACGGCCTCGAAGGCGGCGGCGAGCTCGTGGCCGCTCAGCGCGTGGCCGGCGAAGTGGAAGCTGGCGTGCGCCGAAAGCTCGGCCTCCTTCTCGATCAGCCGCACGGCCGTCCGGGCGAGGTCCGGCAGGTAGGCGTGGGCGTGCGGCACGCCGAGCGGGCCGGGGTAGGTCAGGCTGCGGACCGGCTTGCCGGCCTGGAAGACCACCCGCCCCAGCCAGCTCGTCGACGCGCGGGGGCCGAAGAAGTCGCCGGCCCGCAGGATGATCGACTTGGCGCCGTCCTGCGCGGCCTCGGCCAGGCGCCGCTCCATGGCGACGCGGATCGCGCCCTTGCGGGCGAGCGGATGCTGCGGCGAAGCCTCGGAAAGCGTCGGGAAGGCGTCGGGGCCGTAGTTGTAGACGTTGCCGGGGAAGACGATCCGCGCGCCCTCGGCGGCCGCGGCGGCGATGGTCGCCTCCAGCATCGGCAGGGCCAGGCCCTTCCAGTTGCGATAGCCCGGCGGATTGGCGGCGTGCACGATGACCCGCGCGCCTTCCGCGGCGGCCCGGACGTCGTCGCGCACCATGGCGTCGCCCTTCACCCACTCGACGGCGAGGCCGCCCGCGGCGGTCCGGGCGCGCTCGGGGTCGCGGTTGAGCCCGCGCACCCGCCAGCCCGCGTCGATGAGCGCCTGCGCCGTCTCGCCGCCGAAGCCGCCGGTCGCGCCGATCACCAGGGCCAGAGGTTGGGTCGTCATCGGAATGTCTCCTTCAGTCGCCCGGACCATGACGGCCGCGCTTGCTGAACGGAATTGCCTTTCTGCGTGGGCCGGCTATTCAATAGCGAATGACCAGTTCGCCCGACTGGAACCTGTTTCAGAGCCTGCACGCGGTGCTCGCCGCCGGCAGCCTGTCGTCGGCGGCCAAGCTCCGCCGGCTCACCCAGCCGACCATCGGCCGGCATATCGACCAGCTGGAGCGCCGGCTGGGCGCGCCGCTGTTCCTCAGGAGCCCGCGTGGCCTGCAGGCGACCGACCTGGCGCTGGCGCTGCGGCCGCACCTCGACGACATGTCCGCGGCGGCGCAGGCGGCGGTGCGCGACGCCTCCGGCGCGGCCGACGCGTCGTCCGGCGTGGTGCGGGTGACGGCGAGCGAGATCGTCGGCGTCGAGGTGCTGCCGCCGATCCTGGCGAGCTTCCGCGAGGCGCACCCCGAGATCGACATCGAGGTGACGCTCTCCAACCGCAACGAGGACCTGACGCGGCGCGACGCCGACATCGCGGTCAGGATGGCCCGCCCCGCCCAGAACACCCTGGTGGCGAGGAAGATCGGTTCCGTCGGCTTCGGCTTCTACGCCCGCCCGGAATACCTGGCGCGTCACGGCGCGCCGACGAATTTCGACGAGCTCGAACAGCACGCGGTGGTGGGCTTCGACACGCGCGCGCCGATGACCATCGAGGACCTGCAGACCCGGCGGCCGATCAGCCGCGAGATGTTCGCGCTGCGGACCGACAACGACATCGCCCAGCTGGCCGCGGTGAAGGCCGGCTTCGGCATCGGGGTCTGCCAGCACGGCATCGGCCGGCGCTCCGGCCTCGTACAGGTGATGGCAGGCGCCCTGCCGTTCCGCCTGGAGATGTGGGTCTGCATGCACGAGAACCTGAGGGCCAGCCGCCGCATGCGCCTGATGTTCGATCACCTCGTGGCCTGCCTCAGCGAGGCGATCGGAGACGGGAACTAGAGGCGATGCCTGGAGGATGTGGACGCCTTTACGCTTCAGGTGGAGCGCTGCGATGGGCGGCGGCTCATGCCGGACGGGGAGGTCCCGCCGCTCGAAGGGGAGAGTCCATCCGATTCGTTCGTCATCCCGGCCGGAGCGCAGCAGAGAGCCGGGACCCAGGGCCGGCGTACGCGACTCTCCAAAGGACAGACTGCCGCCTACTCCTTGGCGGGGGCGACTTCCGGCGCTTCGGAGGGCTCGTCGCGGCCGGCGGCGACCATCTGGCGCTCGGCGATGCGGGCGGACTTCCCGCGGCGGTCGCGCAGGTAATAGAGCTTGGCGCGGCGGACCACGCCGCGGCGCTTGACCTCGATGGATTCGATCATCGGCGACAGCAGCGGGAAGCAGCGCTCCACGCCCTCGCCGAAGGAGATCTTCCGCACCGTGAAGCTCTCGTGGACGCCCGTGCCGGCGCGGGCGATGCAGACGCCTTCGTAGGCCTGGACGCGTTCCCGGTCGCCTTCCTTGATGCGCACGTTGACGCGCACGGTGTCGCCCGGCCGGAACTCCGGAACCTTGCGGGCGGCGGTGAGGCGCTGGGCCTCCTCCTTCTCGAGCTGTTCGATCACGTTCATCGGTTCAGATCCTTGAGTACCGGGCTTCACCTGCCCTTTGCCTGTTGATTGGCGGCCCGCTGCGCCCACAAATCCGGGCGCCGCTCCCGCGTGGTCTGCTCCCGCTGATCGCGCCGCCAGCGGGCGATCCTCGCGTGATCGCCCGACAGCAGCACCTCGGGAATGTCGAGCCCTTCGAAGGTCCGCGGCCTTGTGTACTGCGGATGCTCCAGGAGCCCGTCTTCGAAACTCTCCTCGTCCAAGCTCGCCGGCTCGCCCAGGATCCCCGGGACCAGCCGGACAGCGGCCTCGATCGCCACCAGCGCGGCGGCCTCGCCCCCGGCCAGCACCGCATCGCCCACCGCGACCTCCTCGAACCCGCGGCTCTCGATCACCCGCTGGTCCACCCCTTCGAACCGACCGCAGAGCACGATCAGCCCGGGCCCTGAGGCCCACTCGCGCACGCGCGCCTGGGTCAGGGGCCGGCCCCGCGCGCTCATGTACAAAAGCGGCCGGCCGCGCGCCTCCACGCCGTCCAGCGCCGAGGCGATCACGTCCGCCCGCATCACCTGCCCCGGACCGCCACCCGCGGGGGTGTCGTCGAGGAAGCCGCGCTTATCCTTGGAAAACCCCCGGATGTCCACCGTTTCGAGCCGCCACAGGCCCTTCTCGCGCCAGGCGGCGCCGATCAGCGAGACGCCGAGCGGGCCCGGGAAGGCCTCCGGGAACATGCTCAGCACGGTGACGTCGAAGCCCATCGCGGCTGAAGGCGCCAACGCCGGGCCGGCGTCAAGCCTTGCGGGGGCCGGGCGGCGCGCGTAAGGGGCGCCTTCGCAACTGCAACATAGCGCGCGCCGAGATGCCCATGGACGAGACCCTGGTCGAGACCCTCCAGCTCGAGCGGCTGGAAGTGAACCTGTTCCGGGGGACGACGCCGGACAACCGGCCTGGCCGCATCTTCGGCGGGCAGGTGATCGCCCAGTCGCTGCTGGCCGCCTACGAGACGGTCGAGGACCGGATCTGCCATTCCCTGCACTGCTACTTCATCCGGCCGGGCGATCCGACCCATCCGATCGTCTTCGAGGTGGACCGCTCGCGCGACGGCGGCAGCTTCACCACGCGGCGGGTGATCGCCGTCCAGCACGGCCAGCAGATCTTCAATCTGGCGGCCTCGTTCCAGGTGGCGGAAGAGGGCTACGAGCACCAGGCGCCGATGCCCAAGGCGCCGGGCTGGAACGAGCTGCCCGACGAGCGGGCGGTGCGCCAGGAGATGATCAGGAGCGACCCGGAGCGGTTCAAGGACTGGATGGACCGGCACCAGCCGATCGAGATGCGCTCGGAGGACGCGCGCACCTACTTCCGGTCTGGCCCGAGCGAGCCCGAGAGCGCGAGCTGGATCCGCTGCCGCGACCCGATCGGCGACGATCCGCGCATGCACCAGGTGATCCTGGCCTACGCCTCCGACATGAATCTGCTGTCGACCGCAATGCGGCCGCACCGGGTGCACTGGCAGACGCCGGGCTTCCAGTCGGCGAGCCTCGACCACACCATGTGGTTTCACCGGCCGACCAATTTCGAGACCTGGCACCTCTACGTGCAGGACAGCCCCTCGGCCTCGGGCGGCCGAGGCTTCATCCGCGGCGCGATCTATTCCGAGGCCGGCGTGCTCGTGGCGAGCGTCGCCCAGGAAGGCCTGATCCGGATGCGGAAGGCGAAGGACTGAGCCCAAATCCCTCCTCTTCAGGGGAGGGATGGCCGCCAGGCGGCCGGGGTGGGGGAATCGGGATCGAGCTGGAACGGGGAGTCCTGGCCCTCACACCCCCACCCGGCCCGAGCTGCGCTCGGTCCGCCCTCCCCTGAAGAGGAGGGCTCTGGAGATTCACTCCGTCTCGTCCGGCCGCACCGCCACGACCACGCCCTCGGCGATCCGCACCTCGGGGACGGCGTCGCGGGTGAAGGGCAGCCAGAAGCTGGCGCCTTCGGGCGGCTCGATCTCCAGGAGGTCGCCGGCGCCGAAGTCCTGGACGGACCGGATCCGGCCGAGCGGCTCGCCCTCGGGGCTTTCCACGGCGAGGCCCACGAGGTCGGCGACGTAGAACTCGTCCGCGTCCGGCTCGGGAAGCGCCGCACGGGGGACGTAGAGGCGAAGCCCCCTCAGGGCCTCGGCCTGCTCGCGGGTCTCGACCTCCTTCGCGCGGCCGATCAGCGCGCCTTTCGCCGCGCGGCCGCCGGTCAGCGTCAGCGCCGGGCGGCCGTCCTCGCGCAGCAGTTGGCCGTAGCCGAGGAGCGACAGCGGGTCGGCCGTGTAGGCGGTGATCCGGAGCTCGCCCTTGACGCCGAACGCGCCCGCGACCCGGCCGACCAGGATGAGTTTCGAGGTCACCACCTCAATGGATCAGCCTTCCGCGGTCTCGTCGCCGGGCGCGGAGACTTCGTCGGGGGTGGCGGCGTCCTGGGCAGGCTGCTCGGCCTCGACGGTGGTCTCGGGCGCGGCTTCGGCGGCGGAGGCTTCTTGCGCCGCGGCTTCGGCGGCCGGAGCTTCCTCGGCGGCGGCTTCGGCGGCCGGGGCCTCTTCCGCAGCGGCTTCGGCGGCCGGGGCTTCTTCAGCGGGAGCGGCTTCCGCCGCCGGCGCTTCCTCCTGGACGGGCGGCGGGGCGTTCTTGGCCTCCTCCGCCGCGGCGGCGCGGGCGGCCTCGCGCTGGGCGCGCTCCTCGGCGCGCTCCTTGGCCTTCTGGCCCGGCTGGCCCTTGTTCGGGTTGGAGCCCGGCGTCCAGGTGGTGATCCCGAGCTTGGCGAGCTCGCGCGCCACACGGTCGGTGGGCTGGGCGCCCTTCTTCATCCACTCGGCGATGCGCTCGCCCTTGACGATGATCCGGTTGGGATCGTCCTTCTTGAGCAGCGGATTGTAGGAGCCCAGCTTCTCGATGAAGCGGCCGTCGCGGGCCGCGTGGCTGTCGGCCACCACGATCGAGTAGTAGGGGCGCTTCTTGGCGCCGCCGCGGGCGAGACGGATCTTCAGCATCGAGAGGTCCTTCGGGGTCTGGTCATTTCTTGAATGGGTTGAAGCCCGGGGGCAGGCCGCCGCCCAGGCCGGGGAGTTTCGGGCCGCCGGCCTGCTGCAGCTTGGCGGCCATGTCTTCCATTTCCTGCTGCGAGGGCATCGGCATCTTGCCGCCGCCGAGCGCCTTCAGCCGGTCCATGCCGCCCCCGCCGCCGCCCAGCATCTGGGCCATCTGGGCGAAGCCCCTGCCGCCGCCCTTGCTCATCATCTTGAAGGCGTCGGCCATCTGGCGGTGCTGTTTCAGCAGCCGGTTGACCTCGGACACTTCGACGCCGGCGCCGGCGGCGATGCGGCGTTTCCTGGAGGCCTGCAGGATGTCGGGCTTCTTGCGCTCGGCCTTGGTCATCGAGCCGATGATCGCCGCCTGCCGGTCGACCGTCTTGTCGGAGATGCCGGACTCGGCGATCTGGCGCTTGATCTTCTGCACGCCGGGCAAGAGGCCCATCAGCCCCTCCATGCCGCCCATCCGCTTCATCTGCTGCAGCTGGTCGGCCATCATGTCGAGGTCGAACTGACCCTTGGCGAGCCGCTTGGCCATGGCCTCGGCCTTGGCGACGTCGAGGTCCTGGGCGGCCTTCTCGACGAGGGCCACCACGTCGCCGGCGCCCAGGATGCGGCCGGCCACCCGCTGGGCGTCGAAGGCGTCGAGGCCGTCGATCTTCTCCGACACGCCGAGGAACTTGATCGGCAGGCCGGTGACCGCACGCATGGACAGCGCAGCCCCGCCGCGGCCGTCGCCGTCGGCCCGCGTCAGCACCAGGCCGGTGAGCGGCAGGCGTTCGTGGAAGGCCTTGGCGGTGCGCACCGCGTCCTGGCCGGTCAGCGCGTCGGCGACCAGCAGGGTCTCGTGCGGATGGGCGATGCGGGCGATCTCGGCCGCTTCGCTCATCATCGCCTCATCGAGGGTGGTGCGTCCGGCGGTGTCGAGGATCAGGACGTCGTAGCCCTGCAGCCGGGCCGAGGACATCGCGCGCTTGGCGATATCCGGCGCGGCCTGGCCGGCGACGATGGGCAGCGACTCCACGCCCGCCTGCTGGGCCAGCGTCGCGAGCTGCTCCATCGCCGCGGGGCGACGGGTGTCGAGCGAGGCCAGGAGCACCTTCCTGCGCTCCTTGCCGAGGCGCAGGCCGAGCTTGGCCGCGGTGGTCGTCTTCCCCGAGCCCTGTAGCCCCGCCATCATGATGATGGTCGGCGGATTGAGCGAGAGGTTCAGCGCCTCCGGCTCGCCCTCTCCGCCGAGCATCTCGACGAGCCCGTCGTAGGTGATCTTGACCACTTGGTCGGCGGGCTTGACCGAGCGGATCACCGCCTCGCCGCTGGCGCGCTCCTTGGCCTTGGCGATGAACTCGCGCACGACCGGCAGCGCCACGTCGGCCTCGAGCAAGGCGACACGGACCTCGCGCAGCGCCTCGTCGATGTCTTTCTCCGACAGCACGCCCTTGCCGCCGAGGCGGTCGAAGACGGAGGACAGACGATCTGACAGCGCGTCGAACAAAGACTGCTCCTGCAGCAATTCGCGGACGCGAATTGCGCCGTTCCAAGTCCCGTTTTCGCAATTCGCGAAAACGGGGCGGCCCAAACGCAGTCGGCCCCCGTGGACGATTGCGTCGACGGGGGGCCTCGCCGCCCTCGTCCCATATGGTGTTGGGGGTCGTGGCGGTGGAGGGCGCTGACCGAGGTTGCGCCGGAAGCGCGGGGTTATGGGCTTGCATCGGCGTCCGGTCAAGAAAACGGCGAGTCCGCCGACATTTCCCCCGTGCCCCGGGGGAAGCTAGACGTCCGAAAGCCGCCAGCGAATCTCGCGTGCGAGGCCTATATTCGGGCCATGACGCAATACGCCATCTTCGAGACCGCCATCGGCTGGGCGGGGATCGCCTGGGGCGCGGCGGGGCTGGTGGCCGTGCACCTGCCGGAGCGCGAGCCGGAGGTCGCGCGGCGGAGCTTCCTGCGCCGCTTCCCCGAGGCCGCCGAGGCCGCACCGACGCCGGCGGTCGGAACCGCCATCGCGGGGATCCGCGAACTCCTGGCCGGCAAGCCCGCCGACCTGTCGGATGTCGCGCTCGACCTCTCCCGCACGCCGGAGTTCCACGCCAGGGTCTATGGGATTGCGCGCGCGATCCCGCCCGGCGAGACCCTGACCTACGGCGAGATCGCCGAGCGGCTCGGCGACAAGCTCCTGGCCCGCGACGTCGGCCAGGCGCTCGGCAAGAACCCCTGGCCGATCGTGGTGCCCTGCCATCGGGTGACCGCGGCGGGCGGCAAGCCCGGCGGCTTCTCGGCGCGCGGCGGGGTCGCCACCAAGCTCAAGCTGCTCGCCATCGAGGGCGCCAGGGCGGCGGCGCAGGCCGACCTGTTCGCCTGAGCGAACCTGCGTCGGAAGGGTCAGATGACAGGCCCGCGCGCGACGGCTAAGGCGGGGCCATGTCGATCGGCGTCTTCGATTCCGGGGTGGGGGGCCTTTCGGTCCACCACAAGCTCGTGGAGCGCTTCCCGAGCGCCGATTTCGTCTATCTCGCCGACCAGGCGAACACCCCCTATGGCGGCCGCCCCGGCGAAGAGATCGTGGCCCTGACCCGGGCCGGCTGCGAGCGGCTGTTCGCGGAGGGCTGCTCGCTCGTCGTGCTGGCCTGCAACACGGCCGCCTCGGTGGCGCTGCGCCGGCTGCAGCAGAGCTGGCTGCCGGGCTATCGCAGGGCGGCGGGCCGGCCGGTGAACGTGCTCGGCATCGTGGTGCCGACCATCGAGGCCGCGACCGGCCTTCCCTGGGAGCACGAGGCCGAGCGGCTGGACGACAAGGTCGAGAAGGTCGACATCGTGGGCGTCTTCTCGACGCCGGCCACGACCGGCAGCCGGGTCTACGAGATCGAGGTCGACAAACGCCGGCAGGACGTGGCGGTGTTCTCCGAGCCCTGTCCCGACCTCGCCCGGCTGATCGAGACCAACGCCCCGCGCGAGGCGCTGGCCGCGGCGGTGGTGGCGCACGTGGCGGCGCTCACCAAGCGGATCGGCCGCAATCCCGACCGGGCGATCCTCGGCTGCACCCACTACGAGATCGTGGCCGACCTGTTCCGCCAGGCGCTGCCCGCCGGGACCCCGGTGATCCACCAGCCGGACGCCACCGCCGAGGCGCTCGCCCGCTATCTGCAGCGGCATCCGGAGTACGACCCCGGCCACGGCGGAACCCGGCGGTTCCTCACCACCGGCGCGCCCGGGCCGCAGAACGGGCTCGTCGAGACCTTCTGGGGCGCGCCCCTGAGGTTCGAGCCCGCCTAAATCGGAACCGGAACCGCGGCCCCAGAGAATCTGATTGGCCGCGGCCCGCGTCAGGGGGATAAGGCGCTGAAGCCGAACGACGTTCGATGCGCCTCAGATCAGGGAAACGCCCATGCTCGCCCGCCTCACCCTCGCCGCCGCCGCGCTCGCGCTCGCCGGCGGCGCCTACGCCCAGATGCCGCAAGGCCAGCGCCTGACCGGAACGGTCAAGCAGGCGGACGCCAGCCACGTGGTGATCGCCGCGGCGTCCGGGGACGTCGATCTCGCGGTCACCCCGCAGACCCGCGTGTTCGTGCAGCAGAAAGCCTCCGCCGCCGACATCAAGGCGGGCGCCTATCTC
Source organism: Phenylobacterium sp. (assembly GCF_035475775.1). Classification (GTDB taxonomy): domain Bacteria; phylum Pseudomonadota; class Alphaproteobacteria; order Caulobacterales; family Caulobacteraceae; genus Phenylobacterium. Next base: position 14,124 of record NZ_DATIMC010000004.1, read on the forward strand.
GGCACCGCCAACGTCACCGACGCGACCGGAAACGGCCAGGCCGCCGAGGTCCACATGATGGACAACGGCCCCAACGTCCACTCGGTGATGGACGCCGACAAGCACCTCGTCATGACCAACGGCCACGTGAAGTCGGTGGCGAAGACGCTGAAGGGCGAGGACCTCGAGGTCGACTACGGCGCGGCGGCCCCGCAACACGTGGTGGTGCCGGCCGGGACTCCGGTGACCCGGCTGGCGCCCGGCGACATCGCCGCCGTCAAGGCCGGGGAGACGGTGCAGGCGCTCGCCGTGCCCGGCGCGGGCGGCAAGCTCGCGGCCGCCTTCATCGCCGTGGCCGCGCCGAAGTAGGCGGCGCGAGTGAGAGGGATCTGGGCGGCGGCTGCGCTTGCGGTCGCCTGGACGGGGGCCGCCCGGGCGGAAGTCGCGGACAAGTCCGCCGCGGGGTTCGAGGTGGTGGAGACCGCGACCATCGCCGCGCCGGCCGGCAAGGTCTGGGCCGCGCTGATGCGGCCCTCGACCTGGTGGGACAGCCGCCACACCTTCACCGGCGCGGCCAAGAATCTCTACATCGATCCGGCGGGCTGCTTCTGCGAGCAGCTGCCGAAGGGCGCGGTGCGCCACATGACCATCGTCTATGCGGACGGCCGCTCGCTGCTCAGGCTCGCCGGCGCGCTCGGGCCGCTGCAGGCGAGCGGCGCGACCGGCAGCCTCACCTTCGCGCTGAAGCCGGACGGGACGGCGACGGACCTGACCCTGACCTACGACGTCGGCGGCTATGCGAGGGGCGGTCTCGCGCAGACCTGGGCGGCGCCCGTCGACCAGGTGCTGGGCGCCCAACTCGGGCGGCTGAAGAAGGCGGTCGAGACCGGTAAGCCGGATTAGGGTCGGACAGCTCGGTCAATCGTTCCTGGAAAACGTTTAGATCGGCTCTATATGTGGGCCATGCTGCCCACTCTTCGCCAACTGCAGTACCTGAAGCTGCTCGTCGAGCACGGCAGCTTCGGCCGCGCCGCAGAGGCCGCCCACGTGACCCAGCCGACGCTCTCGGCCGGCATCCAGGAGCTGGAGCGGTGCCTGGGCGCGCCGGTCGCGGAGCGCGCGCGGACGGGCGTGATCCTGACGCCGATGGGGGAGGAGGCGCTGCGGCGGGCGCGGATCATCCTCACCGAGGCCGAGGAGCTGGTGGAGGCCGCCAAGAACGCCAGCCAGCCGCTGACCGGCCGCTTCCGGCTCGGGGTGATCCCGACCATCGCGCCCTTCCTGCTGCCGAGGGCCTTGCCGCTGCTGCGCGAACGCTTCCCGAAGCTGCGGCTCTTCCTGCGCGAGGATCTGACCCATCGGCTGGTGGCGGCGCTCAGGGCGGGCCAGCTCGACGCGGCGCTGATCGCGCTGCCCTACGAGCTCGCCGGCCTGCACTACGCCCACGTGGCCAACGACGAGCTGCTGGCCGCCCTGCCGGCCAACGATCCGCTGGCCGGTCAGGCCTCGGTCTCGCCCCAGGCGATGGAGAAGCAGGGCCTGATCCTGCTGGAGGACGGCCACTGCCTGCGCGAGCATGCGCTGGCCGCCTGCGGCCTGAAGCCGCCCAGGGCCGCGGCCGGCGAGGAGGTGTTCGCCGCGACCTCGCTGCCGACCCTGGTGCAAATGGTGGGCTCCGGCCTGGGCGTCACCTTCCTGCCGGCCATGGCGGTCGAGGCCGGGCTGACCGACGCCGCCCCGGTCGCGGTGCGCCCGATCAAGGCCGACCATCCGAGCCGCGAGATCGTAGTGGCCTGGCGCGCCGGCTCCAGCCGCGGCGCCGAGGGCCGGCTGCTGGCCGACACCCTGAGATAGCACAGCGAACACCTCTCCCGCTCGCGGGAGAGGGTAGGGAGAGGGCCGGCTGGCTGGCTCCGGACGGTCTGGCGAGGGCTTGCCTACGTCACCGTCCAGGGTTCTGGCTGCGCCATCGGCGGATACATCTAGATACAATCGAAATCGCTTGCGCCCCGACATGGATCAGATATATCGCAAATATCGATATGTCTCGATAGGAGCGAAAACATGTTTCATCACCATCACCACGCGCGGTATGAGGAGCGCATGCGCGAGCACTGGAAGAGCTACGCCCGGGGCCGGATGCGCGGACGCCGGCTCGGCCGGCTGCTGGAGCACGGCGACCTGAGGTTCGTGGTTCTGGCGCTGATCGCCGAGCAGCCGCGGCACGGCTACGAGCTGATCAAGGAGCTGGAGGAGCGCACCGGCGGCGCCTACCGGCCGAGCGCGGGGGTGATCTACCCGACCCTCAGCCTCCTGGAGGACGAAGGCCTGGTGCGCCAGGCGGGCGGCGAGATCGGCCGCAAGCTCTATGAGCCGACCGAGGAGGGCAAGGCGGCGCTCGCGCAATCGCGCGCCCACGTCGACGCCATCTTCGCCCGCATCGCCGAAGCCGCGGAGAGCTCGGAATCCAGCCGGCCCCGGATCGCGCGCGCCATGACCAACCTCGGCATGGCCCTGCAGCACCGGCTGTCACGGCGGCCGATCACGTCCGAGGAGATCGACCGCATCGTCAACATTCTCGACGACACCGCCTCGGCCATCGAGAAGAGCTGAGCCTGACCCCTCTCCCTACCCTCTCCCTCTCTTCGGCGCTGGCGCGCCTCGGGGGAGAGGAGTGCTAATCCATCAGCTTCTGGGCCAGGTAGACGTAGTGCCTGGCCCAGCGGCGGGCGTTGAGCTCGGGGTCGGCGTCGTTGGCGTGGCCGCCGAAGGTCTGCTCGTAATAGAGGCAGGGATAGCCCATGGCCTCGAGCTTCGCGGCGAACTTGCGCGCGTGGCCGGGATGCACCCGGTCGTCGCGGGTGTTGGTGGTGATGTAGGGCTCCGGGTAACGCATCCCGGCCTTCAGGTTCTGGTAGGCCGAGTACCTGGCGATGAAGGCGCGGTCGGCCGGAACGTCGGGATCGCCGTATTCGCCCACCCATGAGGCGCCCGCCGAGAGGTGGTTGTAGCGCAGCATGTCGATCAGCGGGCTCTCGATGACCACGGCGTTCCAGAGCTCGGGATGCTGGGTCATCGAGACGCTCATCAGGATCCCGCCGTTCGAGCGGCCGTAGATGCCCAGGCGCCTCGGCGAGGTGACGCCGCGCTTGAAGAGGTCGCGCGCCACCGCGGCGAAGTCATCGAACGCGCGCTGGCGGTGCTCGCGCAGCGCCGCCTCGTGCCAGGCGGGACCGAATTCCCCGCCGCCGCGGATGTTGGCGATCACATAGGCGCCGCCGCGCTCCAGCCAGAGCTTGCCCATCTCGGGCAGGTAGATCGGCGGCTTGGCGAGCTCGAATCCGCCGTAGCCGTACATGACGGTGGGCGTCGCGCCGTCCAGCTTCGCGGCCTTGGGGCGGACCACGAAATAGGGGATCCTGGTCCCGTCGGCGGACGTCGCCCAGGACTGCTCGACCACGTCCCTCGATGCGTCGAACCTGGGCGGCAGCTGCCTGAGCTTGACGGTCTCGCTCGTCGCCGCATCCAGGAACCAGAGCGATGTCGGCTCCAGGAACCCCTCCGCCTCGGCGAATGCGCGATCGGTCGCATCGTCGGCGTCGACCAGGGTGAGGTTGGCGTCCCGGGGCAGGTCCAGGCGGCGCGCAACCCAGCGGCCGCCCGAGCGGCTGTAGACGTCGACCGCGCCCTTGACGTCCTCGAGCAGGTTGACGAGCAGCCGATACTTCGTGGCGCGCACGGCCTGGATGGCCTGGCGAGGGCCGGGCTGGAAGACGAGCTCAGGCCTCATCTCGCCGGACACATGCCCGAGCAGGGCGAGCTCATAGGCGACGAGCGCGCCGGCGTGGAAACCCTTCCAGTCCTGTTTCAACGCAAAGATCAGCTGGCCGGCGACATAGTCCTGGTACTCGGCCTTGGGCGGCAGATCGAGCCTGACCGGGCGATCGCGCAGCGGCGTCTTCACATAGAACTCGTGCTCGAAGAAGCTGAGGCTGCGGTCGATCAGCACGCCTTCGAATCGGCCGCCCTCGCGCAGCACGACGGGACCGTCGCGGACATCGCTCCTGGCGCCGCGGAACAGCTCGCTCACCACGCCGTCCCGGCCGACGGCGCGCACCACATAGGGATAGCCGGAGGGCGTGACCTCGTCAGGGGTCCAGGGGCGCGAGACGACCACGTAGCCGTCCGCCATCCAGTCGATGGTCTGTTTCGCCACGGGGAAGTGGAACCCGTTCGCGACGAAGCGCCTGGTCGTCCGGTCGAACTCGCGGACCTCGACCGCGTCGGAGCCGCCGTTCGAGAGCCGAACCAGGCACAGCCGCTCCTGCGGCTTCAGGCAGGTCGCGCCTTTCCAGATCCAGTTCTTGCCCTCCCCTTTGGAGAGCTGATCGAGGTCGAGCAGCGTCTCCCATTGCGGCCCGGCGCTGCGGTAGCTGGCGAGGCTCGCATGCCGCCAGATCCCGTGCACATGCTGGCCATCCTGCCAGAAGTTGTCGATCCCGCCGGCGCGGAAGCGGGGCGTCGGGATACGGTCCTGGGCGGTGAAGATGGCCAGCGCCTCGCGGTGGAAGACCGCGTAGCGCGGATCGCCCTCCAGGCGCTTGGCGGTCCTGGCGTTCTGCTGCGCGACCCAGGCCATGGAGCGGGGCGCATCGATGTCTTCCAGCCAGCGGAAGGGATCGGGCGGATTCGTCTGCGCGTGGCCAACAGCCGGGGCAAGGATCAGCGCGGCGACTGCGGCGAGTAGCGATTTCATGCCTCGCGTTTTAGCCATGCCGATCGTCAGTTGAGAAGGGAACCACGGATTGCAGGGTTTTCCACGGATGACGCCGATCCGTGTTCATCCGTGAAATCCGAGGTCCGAAATCGAGCGCCTGCGGCGAGAGCGGGATGACAGGCTCGCGTGCGCGCTCGGGCGATCTCGCCTATATGTCCGCGGCCATGGGCCGTCCGTTCCTGAAGATGAACGGGCTCGGCAACGACTTCGTCGTGGTCGAGACCCGCTCGCAGCCGTTCTCGCCGACGGCCGAGGAGGTGCGCGCCATCGCCGACCGCGCGGGCGGCGTCGGCTGCGACCAGCTGATCGCCATCGAGCCGGCCGCCGGCGCCGACGTGCGCGCGCGGTTCTGGAACGCCGACGGCGAGGAGGTCGCGGCCTGCGGCAACGGGACCCGCTGCGTCGGCTGGCTGATCATGCAGGCCGCGGGCAAGGACGAGGCGGTCATCGAGACCAAGGCCGGACGGCTTCGGGCCGAGCGGGCGGGCGAGCGGCTGGTCAGCGTCGACATGGGCGAGCCGCGGCTGGCCTGGGACGAGATCCCGCTCGCCGCGCCGCAGGACACCCGGGCCCTGGACGTGGCGCTCTACGACCATCCGGCGCTCAAGGCCCCGCCGGGCTGCGTTTCCATGGGCAATCCGCACGTGGTCTTCTTCGTGGACGAAGTGGCGAGCGCGCCCTTGCGTGAAGCCGGGCCGGCCATCGAGCGGCACCCGCTGTTCCCGGAGCGCGTCAACGTCGGCTTCGCCGAGATCGAGGACCGCAACACCATTCGCCTGCGGGTCTGGGAGCGCGGCGCGGGCCTGACGCTCGCCTGCGGCACAGGCGCCTGCGCGGCCCTGGTGGCGGCGGCCCGGCGCGACCTCGCCGAGCGCACCGCCACCGTGCTGGTCGACGGCGGCGAGCTGCTCATCGACTGGCGCGCCGACAACCACGTGATCATGACCGGCCCCACGGCCGTGGACTTCGCGGGCGAGCTGCCATGAGCGGGCCAAACGCCACCTCCGTCTCGGCGCCTGCGCGCCGATCCACCTCCCCCGCTTCGCAAGGGAGGAGCGAGGCTGCGCTCCTCCCTCGTCGCGCAGACGACGAGGGAGGGGGACCGCGAAGCGGTGGAGGGGGCGCGGGCGTCGATATCGTCACCTTCGGCTGCCGTCTGAACGCCTACGAGAGCGAGGTCGTCCGGGCGCGCGCGGCGGAGGACGGGCTCTCCAATGCGGTCGTCTTCAACACCTGCGCGGTGACCGGCGAGGCCGTGCGCCAGGCGCGGCAGGCGATCCGCAGGGCCAGGCGCGAGCGGCCGGGCGCGAAGCTGATCGTCACCGGCTGCGCGGCCCAGATCGATCCGGCGGCGTTCGCGGCCATGCCGGAAGTGGACCTGGTGCTGGGCAATGCGGAGAAGACCGCGCCCGGCGCCTACGCCCTCACCGCCGAGCCCGCGCGCGTGCGGGTCAACGACATCATGAGCGTGCGCGAGACCGCCGGCCACCTGATCGACGGCCTGAAGGACCGGGCGCGCGCCTACGTCGAGGTGCAGAACGGCTGCGACCATCGCTGCACCTTCTGCATCATCCCCTACGGCCGCGGGAACTCGCGCTCGGCGGCGGCGGGCGAGGTGGTTGCGCAGGTGAAGCGGCTGGCGGCCCAGGGCTACCGCGAGGTGGTGCTGAGCGGCGTCGACATCACCAGCTGGGGCGCCGACCTGCCGGGCGAACCGACATTGGGCCAGCTGGTCGCGCGGATTTTGAAGCTGGTCCCGGAGCTGCCGAGGCTCAGGCTATCGTCGATCGATGCGGCCGAGATCGATCCCGACCTGCTTCGCTGCCTCGCCGAGGAGCCGCGGCTCATGCCCTATCTGCATCTCTCCTTGCAGGCGGGCGACGACATGATCCTGAAGCGCATGAAGCGCCGGCACAGCCGCGCCGATGCGCTGAAGCTGGTGGGCGAGGTGCGGGCCGCGCGGCCGGACGCGGCGTTCGGCGCCGACCTGATCGCGGGCTTTCCCACCGAGACCGAGGCGATGTTCGACAACACCCTCGGCCTGGTCGAGGCGGCGGGGCTCTCGTTCCTGCATGTCTTCCCCTTCAGCCCGCGGCCCGGGACGCCGGCCGCGCGCATGCCGCAGCTGGCTCGGGCGGTGGTCAAGGCGCGCGCGGCGCGGCTGCGGGCGGCGGGCGAGGCGGCGCTGGCGCGGCATCTCGGGCGGCAGGTCGGGCGCACCGTGCTGGGCCTGGTCGAGCGTCCGGGCCTGGCGCGCGCCGAGGACTTCACCGAGGTGGCCTTCGAGGGGGCGGCCCGGGCGGGCGAGATCGCGCCGCTGGTGGTGACGGGGCATGACGGGCGCCGCGCGCTGGCCAGGCTGCCGGCGCTGGAAGCCGCGGAATAGCGGCGCCTCACCCGAGTCTTCGCTCGGGAGAGGGGCTTGGTTCATGGCGGCGCTCTCCCCGGGAAGCCGGGCAGCGACCATCTGAACACGATGGCGCCGGCGCGGGTGGCGAAGGCGAGGACGAAGCCTGCGAGGCTGGCCGGCCCGATGGGGAGGCCCGCGAGCCGCAGCCCCACGAAGGTCGCCGCGCCAACCAGCGCGGCGGTGATGTAGAGCTCGCGACGCAGCAGCACGGAGGGCTCTTCGGCCAGCACGTCGCGGACGATCCCACCGAAGGTGGAGGTGAGCACGCCCATGACGAGCGCCGACAGCGGCGGGACCCCGAGCGACAGCGCCTTCAGCGCGCCCACCACCGCGTAGGCGGCCATGCCGAGCGCGTCGAGCCACAGGAGGATCCGCTCGCCGCGCCGGCCCCAGCCGATCAGCCAGATCGCCAGGGCCGCCGCCAGCGTGACGAGGAGATAGGCGGGCCGCCCGACCCAGAACACCGGCGCGCCGATCAGCAGGTCGCGCAGCGTGCCGCCGCCGACGCCGGTGACCGCGGCGAAGAAGCCGAAGGTGACGATGTCGTGCTTGTGTCGGGCGGCGGCCAGCGCGCCGGTCGCCCCGAACACCGCCACGGCGGCGTAGTCGAGAAAGGTGAGGGCCCCCGCCAGCGCGTCCATGCGGCGCACCGTGAGGCGACGCGTGACGGGCCGCAACTCCGCGCGCTAGAAGCCGCCGCATGAGCGAACCGAAAAAGGGCTGGTTCCAACGCCTGACGGCGGGGCTGTCGCGCAGCTCGAAGCAGATGGGCGACCAGATCGCCCAGGTCTTCACCGTCAAGGAGCCGCTGAGCCGGGCCAAGCTCGACGAGCTGGAGGAGATGCTGATCGAGGCCGATCTCGGCCCGCACTCCGCCGGCCGGATCGCCGAGCGGTTCGCCGCCGAGAAGTTCGGCGCGGACGTGGGCGAAGCCGAGATCAAGGAAGCGCTCGCCCAGGCGATCGGCGACGAGCTCGCCGCCCGCGTCGGCCATTTCGACCCGCTCGCCGGCCCCAGGCCCTATATCGTGCTGTTCATCGGGGTGAACGGCTCGGGCAAGACCACCACGCTCGGCAAGATCGCCGCCGACCTTACCGGCCGCGGCGCCAAGGTGCTGGTGGTGGCGGGCGACACCTTCCGCGCCGCCGCGGTGGAGCAGCTCAAGGTCTGGGCCGACCGGGCGGGGGCGGACTTCATCGGCCGGCCGACCGGCTCCGACGCCGCCGGGCTCGCCTATGACGCCGTCGAGACGGCCAGGGCCAAGGGCTACGACGTGGTGCTGATCGACACCGCCGGGCGGCTGCAGAACAAGCAGGGGCTGATGGACGAGCTGTTGAAGATCATCCGGGTGATCAAGCGGCTGGACCCCGAGGCGCCGCACGAGACGCTTCTGGTGCTCGACGCCACGGTGGGCCGCAATGCGCTCGCCCAGGAGAACATCTTCGGCAACCAGATCGGCGTCTCCGGCATCGTCATGACCAAGCTCGACGGCACGGCGCGCGGCGGGGTGCTGGTGCCGGTGGCGCAGGCCTCGGACTCGCCGATCAAGCTGATCGGGGTGGGCGAGCAGATCGAGGATCTGCAGCCGTTCGACGCGCGCGCCTTCGCCCGCTCGCTGGTCGGGCTTTCGGATCCCGTCCGATGAGCCCGAAGCTCGGCCGCTGGGTGCGCCTGTTCGTCGACTATGCCGGGCTGGCCGCGTTCCTGGTCACCATCGCGGTCACCGGCAGCGCGATCGCGGCGAGCTGGGCGGTCGTGGCGGGCTCGCTCGCGGCGCTGGCGGCCGGGCTGGTGCTGGAGAAGCGCCTGGCCCCCATGCCGCTGGTGACGGCGCTGTTCGGGGTGATCTTCGGCGGCGCGACGCTGGTCTTCCACGACGAGCGCATCATCAAGATGAAGCTCACCATCCTTGACGGCGGCATCGCGCTGTTCCTGCTGACCGGCGCGCTGCGCGGCAAGAACCCCCTGAAGGCGCTGATGGGCGAGGCTTTCCACCTGCCGGACCCGGTGGTGCGCACGCTCACGCTTCGCTACGCGCTGCTGTTCGCCGCGCTGGCGCTCGGCAACGAGGTCGTCTGGCGAACCCAGTCGACGCGCGTCTGGGCGCTCTACAAGTTCCCCGGAACGGTCGTGCTGATCTTCCTCTTCGCGCTCAGCCAGACGCCGCTCATCCTCAAGCATGCGGAGCAGGAGCCGGAGCCCGGCCCGGAGGCCTAATGCGCCGAGACGGCCTTGGGGCCGGCGATCAGCGACGGACGGAGGTAGGGGGAGGCCATGCGGTCGTAGGGCTTTTCCGGCAGGCTTTTCATGATGATGTCGAGCATCATGCGGCTGTCCGCCCGAACCGGGGGCGGCTCGCCGTACAGCTCGCGCCAGAGCGCGGCTGCTTCTTCGTAGATCCGGTCTTCCCGTCCACTCATGTGAGGGCAAACTCGCGCCACGGGCGAGCGTTCCAGACTAAAGAAAGTTAATTTTCAGCGGCTTAGCTGTCGACGTCAGACCCGAATGTCGAGCAGCGAGCCGGGACGGAGCGTCTTTTGAGGCGCGTCCGCGATTTGGCCCGAGCGCGATTGCACCGGCGCGCGAGCGGACTGCGGCGCGGCCGTAGGCGCTGCGGGATGGCCGACGACGTTGCCCAGCGCCAGGTCGAAGAAGGCGCGCTGGGCGGCGAGCCGGGCCGGGTCGGTCCGCACCGCCGCAGGGTTCGGGGCCGCGGACGGCGGCATCGGCGGACGCACGGGCGGAATCACGGCGGGCTCTTGCGATTATGGTTAACGGCGCCCGAGATTGGCGGGCGGCGCCTCAACGGGCGGTTAACGCGCGCTTGGCCAGCGCCTCGGCGTCGGCGGCCTCCAGCGGCCCGCTGCGCTTGTCGAGCACGGTTCCGTCGGCGCCCACCAGATAGGTCTCGGGCACGCCGGTGACGCCGAACTCCACCCCGGCGCGGCCGTCGCCGTCCGCCAGGCGCCGCATGTAGGGATCGCCCAGCCGGGTGAGGAAGACGCGGGCGGCGTCCTGCGAGCCGCGCGGCGGAACGTCCTCGTAGGCGACGCCCACGATGCGCACGCCCTCGGCCTTCAGCTTCATCAGCGCCGGCGCCTCGACCTCGCAGGGGACGCACCAGGAGGCGAAGAAGTTGACCAGCACCGGGCCGCCCTTGGTGAGCTCGCGAAGCCGCACCGGCTGGCCGTCGTCGAGGCTCGGCAGGGTGACGTCGGGCATCGGCTTGCCGACCAGGGCGTGGGGCTCGACGTGGGGGTTTCGGTGCAGGGCGTAGGCCCCGAACAGGACGCCCAGGGCGACCAGGGCCGCCAGCGGCAGGATGGACAGCCAGCGGCTCATCGCCCGCCGCTCCGCCTCGCACGGCCCCGCCAGCGGCGCGCATGCCACAGGCTGGAAACGATCAGGCCCGCGAACACCAGGGCCGTCACGCCGTAGGCGGGCCAGATGTAGGCCGCGTACTTGCCGCCCGAGAGGTCAGCCATCGTTCACGCCCGGGCCGCCCGCAACACCGCCGCTTCGGCCCGCCGGCGCCAGACCTCGCCGCGGATGCGCACCAGCCACAGCGAGCCGAAAGCGGCCATATAGGCGAGGCCCATCAGCAGCAGCGGCCAGAGGTAGACCGTCGCCAGCGTCGGGCCGCCGAGCCGGAAAACCGAGGCGCCCTGGTGCAGGGTGTTCCACCAGTCGACGCTGAAGTGGACGATCGGCAGGTTGACCAGCCCGACGAGCGCCAGGATGGCGGCCGCGCGCCCGGCCTTGGCCTCATCGTCGATCGAGGCGCGCAACGCGATGTAGGCGATGTAAAAAAGGAACAGGACGAGCACCGAGGTCAGCCGCGCGTCCCACACCCACCAGGCGCCCCACATGGGCCGACCCCAGAGCGAGCCCGTGACCAGCGCCAGGAAGGTGAAGCCGGCGCCGAGCGGGGCCGCCGCCTGGGCCGCGGCGTCGGCCAGGACGTGCCGGAACACCAGCGCCAGCAGGCTCGCGACGCCCAGGCAGAAATAGACGAACAGGCTCATCCAGGCCGCCGGAACATGGATGAACATGATCCGCACCGTCGCACCCTGCTGGTAGTCGTCGGGCGCGGTCCAGCCGAGATAGAGGCCGGCGATGCCCAGCACCGCGGCGATGATCCCGAACATCGGGGCGGCCCAGCGCGAGAACGCCATGAACCGCTCCGGATTGGCGAGGAAGGCGGGCGCGGCGACCATGCGGGCGGATTAGCTCCCGCCGCGCCCGGCCGCAAGCCGACCTAAAGCCTGGGCGGCGGCGGGACCGGCGGAACTGGCGGCGGCGGCATCGGCGGCATGTGCGGCATGGGGCCGACCATGCGGATCCGGTGGATCATCCGCATGTGGCCGCCGGCCAGGTGCAATTCGTCGAACGCCTTCTTCTGGGCCGGATCGAGCTGGTCGTAGAACGCCCGCGTGGCGCGGATCCGGGCGTGCGCCGCCGCATCGTGGGCGGCGAGCCGCCTCTCCATGTCGGCGAGCCGCTGCGGGGTGGTCTCGGCGCTCTCGCGGTCCTCGGAGCGGAACGCCATCGGGCGGTCCGGCTGGGAGGCGTTCACAAAGGCTTGCAGCGCCGCCTCCTGGCTGGGACGGAGCTGCAGCAGGTTCCGCAGATGCTGCGCCATGTCCAGGTGGGGGTCGCCCATGGCGTGGGCGTCGACCATCGTCGTGCGGCCGTCGCGGGTGATGGTGAGCTTGCCGGCGGCGTCGCGCTCGACGCGCACCTCGTGGGCCTCACCGTCGCGCACGGTGCGCACGACAGTCTCGGAGACGCCCTTGGGCGCCGGCGCCGGCTGGGCGAACGCCGCGGCGCCCGCCGCCGCGTAGAGGGCGAACGCCGCGCCCGCGAAGAGGTAGCTGCACCGCCGGATCATCGCCGTCCTCCAGATGATTGGCCGAGCTTGCAGGCTCGCCAGCGATGATGGCGAAAAGGCGCCCGCGGACCGGTGGCTCGCCTTAAACCTTCGTAATGTCGGCGTCGGCTCGCCTACGGCTAGGCCAGCGCGTTGCGGCAGGCGGCGGCCATGGCGAGGGGACCCAGCGCGATCGCGGCTGCGGCGTAGGCGGCGAGCAGGGCGAGGCCCGCCTGCCAGGGCAGGCCCGAATCCGCCGCCGACAACGCCCCGCCGCCGAAGATCACCGGCGGGGTGAACAGCGGCAGCACGATGACCGCGGTGAGCAGCCCGCCGCGCCGGGCGCCCAGGCTGAGCGCCGCGCCGACACCGCCCACGAACGCGAAAGCCAGCCCGCCTGCGATCGCGCAAGCGAAGATCAGCGGCATGAGCGCAGGCGAAGCCCCGAGGCCGACCGCGGCGATCGGGGCGGCGAGCGCCAGCGGCGCGCCGGTGGCGATCCACTGGCCGAGGCACTTGACGGCGCAGGTCAGCTCCAGCGGCGCGGGCGACAGCGCCAGCAGGTCCAGCGCGCCGTCCTCGAAATCGCGCTCGAACAGCCGCTCGAGCGAGAGCAGGGAAGCGAGCGCCAGGGCCACCCAGGCGAAGCCGGTGGCGACCGCGGCGAGCCGCTGGCTCTGCGGCCCGATCGCCAGCGGCACGAGCGTGGCGACGCCGGCGTAGAAGCCGAGGGTCACCAGCGGCCCGCCGCCACGGCCCCAGGCGAGCGCGGTCTCGCGGCCGAGCAGGGCGGAAAGCCGGCTCACGCGAGCTCCAGGGTCTTGGCGGGAATCGGCAGCGGATCGTGCACCGCCGCCAGGATCAGGCCGCCCCCGGCCAGGTGCCCGGCCATGATCTCCCCGAAGCGGGTTCGCCAGCCGGCGTCCAGCGGCGCGAGCGGTTCGTCGAGAAGCCAGAGCGGCCGCGGCGCGGCCACCAACCGGGCAAGCGCCAGGCGCCGCCGCTGGCCGGCCGAGAGACGGCGCACCTCGAAGCCCAGCAGGGCTCCCAACTGCAGCGCCTCCGCCGCGGCGCGGGCCGCCTCGGCCGAACCCCCGCACCAGAGGCTCCAGAAGCGCAGCTCCTCCCAGGCGGTGCGGGCGGGCTTCAGCCCGTCCTGATGGCCCACGAGGTGCAGGCCGCCGCCGCGCGCGCTTTCCGGATCGGAGCCTCCGAAGGCGATCTCGCCGGCCTCCACAGGAACCAGGCCCGCCAGCGCGCGCAGCAGGCTCGTCTTGCCGGCGCCGTTCGGACCGATGAGCGCACAGGCCTGCCCGGCCCCAAGCTCGAGCGAGAGCGCTTCGAACAGCACCCGCCCGCCGCGGCGGACGCTCAGGTCGCGAAGCGATAGGGAATTGATCATCCTACCTCCCCCGTTCACGGGGGAGGGGGACCGCTCGCCGCAGAGCGAGTGGCGGAGGGGGCGAGCCGGCGCACGGCAGAACCCTCGCCCTTCCCACCATCGGCTCATCCCCCGGCTCAGGGCCGGGGTCGGCCGACGGTCCCCCCTTCCCATGAATGGGAAGGGCAGGTCCCCGCGCATGGACGCGCCGGAGAGCGCGGTCTATGAAGCGGCCGGCCGCCGCCGCCCCGAGGGACGTACGCTGCGCGGGGACGGAACCTGTGTGTCCGCCTCCAGACGCGCGCGATCCCTGGGGTCGTGGCTCGGCCGGGAACAGAAGAAGGATCCCCCCAGATGGCGTCAGTCGACAGCCTGAAAACCCGCCGCGAGCTCGTGGTGGGCGACAAGAGCTATGCTTACTACAGCCTTCGCGCCGCCGAGGAAGCTGGACTTTCGGGCATCTCGCGCCTGCCGATCTCGATGAAGGTCCTGCTGGAGAATCTGCTGCGCAACGAGGACGGCAAGTCGGTGGGCCTCGACGACCTCAAGGCGGTCGCCGCCTGGATCGACAACAAGGGCGCGGTCGAGCACGAGATCAGCTTCCGTCCGGCCCGGGTGCTGATGCAGGACTTCACCGGCGTGCCGGCGGTGGTGGATCTCGCCGCCATGCGCGACGCGATGGTCACCCTCGGCGCCGACCCGGAGAAGATCAATCCGCTGAACCCGGTGGACCTGGTGATCGACCATTCGGTGATGGTCGACTACTTCGGCACGCCCAAGGCGTTCGGCGAGAACGTCGAGCGCGAGTACGAGCGCAACATGGAGCGCTACCGCTTCCTGCGCTGGGGCTCCTCGGCCTTCAACAACTTCCGCGTCGTGCCGCCGGGCACCGGCATCTGCCATCAGGTGAACCTCGAGTACCTCGCCCAGACGGTGTGGACCAACGAGGCGGACGGCGTCGCGACCGCCTATCCGGACACCCTGGTCGGCACCGATTCCCACACCACCATGGTCAACGGCCTGTCGGTCCTGGGCTGGGGCGTGGGCGGCATCGAGGCCGAGGCCGCGATGCTCGGCCAGCCGATCCCCATGCTGATCCCCGAAGTCGTGGGCTTCCGGGTCGACGGCAAGCTGCCGGAGGGAGCGACGGCGACCGACCTGGTGCTGACCGTGACCCAGATGCTGCGCAAGAAGGGCGTGGTCGGCAAGTTCGTGGAGTTCTACGGCCCCGGCCTCGCCAACCTGACCATCGAGGACCAGGCGACCATCGCCAACATGTCGCCGGAGTACGGCGCCACCTGCGGCTTCTTCCCGATCACGCACGCGACGCTGGAGTATCTGAAGGCCACCGGCCGCGACCCGGCGCGGGTGGCGCTGGTCGAGGCCTACGCCAAGGAGCAGGGCATCTGGCGCGAGCCCAGCGATCCCGATCCGGTGTTCACCGATACGCTGCAGCTGGAGCTCGCCGAAGTGAAGCCCTCGCTCGCGGGCCCGAAGCGGCCGCAGGACCGGGTGCTGCTGTCGGAGGCCAGCGGCGAGTTCAAGGACGCCATGACCGGCGAATTCGGCAAAGGCGACGAGCTCGGCAAGCGGGCGCCGGTGGACGGCGAGACCTTCGATCTCGGCCACGGCGACGTGGTGATCGCGGCGATCACCTCGTGCACCAACACCTCCAACCCCTCCGTGCTGATCGCCGCCGGCCTGGTCGCCAAGAAGGCGGCCGAGAAGGGGCTGCGGGTGAAGCCGTGGGTGAAGACCTCGCTCGCGCCGGGCTCGCAGGTGGTCACCGATTATCTGAAGGCGGCCGGCCTGACCAAGTCCCTGGACAGCCTGGGCTTCAACCTGGTGGGTTACGGCTGCACGACCTGCATCGGCAACTCGGGGCCGCTGCCCGAGCCGATCTCCGAGGCGGTCAACAAGGAAGACCTGGTGGCGGTCTCTGTGCTCTCCGGCAATCGCAACTTCGAGGGCCGGGTGAACCCCGACGTGCGCGCCAACTACCTGGCCTCGCCGCCGCTGGTGGTCGCCTATGCGCTCGCCGGTTCGATGCTGGTGAACCTGGCCCAGGACCCGCTCGGCGAAGGCAAGGACGGCAAACCCGTCTACCTGAAAGACATCTGGCCGTCGGCCGAAGAGATCTCGGGCCTGCAGCGCAAGCACGTCACCGACAAGATGTTCGCCACCCGCTACGGCGACGTCTTCAAGGGCGACAAGAACTGGCAGGGGATCAAGGTCGCCGGCGGCAAGACCTACGCCTGGGACATGGGCTCCACCTACGTCCAGAACCCGCCCTACTTCCAGGGCATGGGCATGGAGCCCGAGCCGATCAAGGACGTGATCGAGGCGCGCGTGCTGGGCGTGTTCGGGGATTCCATCACCACCGACCACATCTCGCCGGCCGGGTCGATCAAGGCCACCTCGCCGGCCGGCGTCTATCTGCGCGAGCACCAGGTGCCACAGTCGGAGTTCAACTCCTACGGCTCGCGGCGCGGCAACCACGAGATCATGATGCGCGGCACCTTCGCCAACATCCGCATCCGCAACCGCATCACCCCCGACATCGAGGGCGGGGTCACCAAGCACTTCCCCTCCGGCGAGGTGATGTCGATCTACGACGCGGCCATGCGCTACCAGGCCGAGGGCCGGCCGCTGGTGGTGTTCGCGGGCAAGGAATACGGCACCGGCTCCTCGCGCGACTGGGCGGCCAAGGGCACCAAGCTGCTGGGGGTGCGCGCGGTGATCGCCGAGAGCTACGAGCGCATCCACCGCTCGAACCTGGTGGGCATGGGCGTGCTGCCGCTGCAGTTCACCCAGGAAGGCTGGCACAAGCTGGGGCTGACCGGCGAGGAGATCGTCTCGATCCGCGGGCTCTCGGACCTTAGTCCCAAGAAGCAGCTGATCGTCGAGCTGTACCGGCCCTCCGACGGGCGGATCGCCCGGTTCCCGGTGCGCTGCCGGATCGATACGCCGACCGAGCTGGAATACTTCCGGAACGGCGGGGTCCTCAACTACGTGCTTCGCAACCTCGCGCGGCAGGCGGCCTGAGGCGGCATGCCAGGAGCGGCGCGCCCGGGTGGCTTGCCTGGGCGGCCGCCGGCGCCTACTCACACCATGTTGAAACGCCCTGCGGCCATATCTCCGCTTAATTGCGCCCCGATGCGGAACGCCGCGCTCCTCAGCCTGATCCTCGCCGCCTTGCCCTGCGCCGCCGTGGCGAAGATGCCGGTGGTGGTCGAGCTCTACACCGCCCAGGGCTGCGGCTCCTGCGGGGCGGCTGACGCCTATCTGGCCAAGCTCGCCGAGCAGCCCGGCGTGCTCGTGCTCACCTTCCCGGTGGACTACTGGGACTATCTCGGCTGGAGCGACACCTTCGCCAAGCCCGAGTTCGCCGATCGTCAGAAGGCCTACGTGGCGAAGCTTTCGCTGCGCGAGCCCTACACGCCACAGGTGGTGGTCGACGGACAGTTGCAGGCCACCGGCCTGAAGACCGAGCACATCGAGAGCCTGGTGAAGGAGGCGGCCCATGCCCGGCACAATCCGCCGGACATCAAGTTCATCGCCGGCGGCCGGCGGGTCGACGTGGGCTCCGGCCACGCGCCGGCGGGCGGAGCCGACGTCTGGCTGATCCGCTACGATCCGCGCGAGCAGGACGTCGCGGTCAAGAGCGGCGACAACCGCGGCCAGACCATCGTGCAGAAAAACGTGGTGCGGGAGATGGCGCGCCTGGGCGCCTGGAAGGGGCGCCCCAGGGCCTACAAGCTGCCCGCCCCCGGCGAAGACGGCCTGAAGACCGTGATCGTGGTGCAGCAGGCGCACGGCGGCCGCATCCTCGGCCTGGCCGAGCAGAAGAGCTGACCAGGGGGCGAAGCCCGTCTCGCCCGACCACCCGATGCGGGTGGAAATGCAAAAGCCCGCGCGGCGAGGAGAGAGACGCCGCGCGGGCTCACGCTGGGGGAGGAGAAAGTAGCTGTCGGTCGATCGGGCTGCCGATCCAGGGGGGCTGGGGGGGCTGTTCAGGATCCGGGACCCGCACCGCCGACCAACCGACGCTCATAACATCGGGGGCGCATCTGGCGCGCGCGGGACCGAAATAAGGTCATTTCGCGGCGCGGCCCCGCCGTTGTTGCGGGGCTGTGTCGGAGCCATCCGCCGCAACCCGGGGCGCTGGCGCACGTTGCGGAATCCAGTCTAGGCTGGAGGTGCATGGCTTTCGATCCGCCCTACGCGCAGGCCCGGTCGGCGCGCGTCTTCTTCGAGCGACCCGAGCTCGACCGGCTCCTCTCCCTCTATGGCCGCATGGTCGCCGCCGGCGAATGGCGGGACTACGCGATCGACGGGCTCTCCGACTCGGCGGTGTTCTCGGTGTTCAAGCGCGCCTCGGAGGCGCCGCTCTACCGCATCGAAAAGCGCCCGGCGCTCGCCCGCCGCCAAGGCGCCTGGGCCGTCGTCGGCCAGGGCGGCCATATCCTGCGCCGCGCGCAGGAGCTGGATCAGGTCCTCCGGTTCTTCGAGCGGGGACGATTCCGCGTCGTCGACTAGCGCCCATCTGGACTCCGGCGTGGCGGAGGCGGAAGCTTCCGCGCGCAGTCCAACGGAGTCCGGCCATGTCGGTAGCCACGCTTCCCAAGCCGTCCAAGCATGTCCCGCTCGGCGAGCCGCGGCGGACCGAGTACCGGAGCTTCCGCGTCACGCCCGTCTCGCCGCATACCGGAGCCGAGATCCGCGGGCTCGACCTGTCGGACCTGAGCGGCGAGGAGTTGGAGGATATCCGCGAAGCCTGGGCCGACTGGCTGGTGCTGGTGTTCCGCGACCAGGTCCTGGACCGCCAAGCCCACAAGGCCTTCGGCCGGAATTTCGGCCGGTTGCACGTGCATCCGATGCACCACGGCCGGCCCGACGAGGATCCGGAGATCCTGCTCGTCAAGACCACCGCGAAGTCGCCCTACACCGCCGGCGAAGCCTGGCACACCGACGTGAGCTGCGATGCGATCCCGCCGCTCGGCTCGGCGCTCTACATCACCGAAACGCCCGAGTGCGGCGGCGGCGACACCCTGTTCGCCAACATGTACATGGCCTACGAGATGCTCTCGGCGCCGATGAAGGCCTTCCTCGAGGGCCTCCAGGCGGTGCACGACGGCGCCATGCCCTATGTCGGCAACTATGGCTCCGCGCCGCCCGAGGGCGGCTATCCGCGCCACGAGCATCCGGTCGTCACCCGTCACCCGGTGACCGGCCGCAAGGTGCTCTATGTGAATTCCGGCTTCACCACCCACATCGCGGGCCTGCAGCGCTGGGAGAGCCGCGCGATCCTCGATATGTGTTTCTCGCTGCTGCAGCGCGAACCCAAGCTGCACTGCCGCGTGCGGTGGGAGCCGAACACCCTGACCCTGTGGGACAACCGCTGCACGCAGCACCACTCGGTGTGGGACTATTATCCCTATTCCCGCTACGGCGAGCGGGTCTCGATCGTCGGCGAGGAGCCGCCGGCCCGCTGATGCGAAAAGCCCCGGCGAGCGATCGCCGGGGCTTCGTCGTCGGTTCCGGGCCGGCTCAGCGGCGAGCGCCGAACAGGCGCAGCAGGAACATGAACATGTTGAGGAAGTCGAGATAGAGGCTGAGCGCCCCAAAGTTGGTGGCGACGCCGAGCCGCACCTGATCGCCGCCGATCTGGTAGTAGGTCATCTTCAGGCGCTGGGTGTCGTAGGCCGTCAGCCCCGCGAAGATCAGCACGCCGAGCACGCTGATGATGAAGTTGAAGCCGGCCGGGTGCCAGAAGACGTTCACGAGCATCGCGACCACCAGGCCAATGAGCCCCATCATCAGGAAGCTGCCGATACCGGTGAGGTCGCGCTTCGTCGCGTAGCCGAACAGACTGAGCGCGCCGAACGCGGTCGCCGTGATCAGGAAGGTCGAGGCGAGCGAGGCGCCCGTGTAGAGCAGGGTGATCGCGCCGAGGCCCGCGCCGAACACGGACACTGTCGCCCAGTACAGGATGCCGCTTCCCTTCACCGTCGGGTTGCGCATGCCGAAGAGCATGACGAGCATGATGGCCAGCGGCGAATAGGCCACCAGCGTGCCCAATCCCGTGTAACCCGCCAGGTGGCCATCGGGGGTCAGGCGATAGAGAAGCTGCTGGACGGGCGCAAACTGGCCGGTCACCCAGGCCAGGGCCGCCGAGACGACGAGGCCCAGCGCCATCTTGTTGTAGACGCCGAGCATGTAGCTGCGAAGTCCCGCGTCCACCGACATGTCGGCGCGGTCCGCGGGGACCGTGCGCGCGTAGCCGCGGTTGAAGTCGCTCATGGGAGGCAAAGCCCTCTGATTCGGACGCCCAAATCGGGCGCATTCGAAATATCGGGTCCGCTTGAGGCGGAAGCAAGGCCCTAGGTGGCCGCGGCGCCCGGCCGGCGCTAGAGAGCCCTCCATGATCCGCCTGTTCGCCGCGCTCGCGATACCCGCCGAGATCGCCGCCGGCCTCGCCAGGCGCCAGCCCGACATCGAGGGCGCGCGCTGGCGGCCGCCGGAGTCGCTGCACGTGACGCTCAGGTTCTTCGGCGACATCGTCGAGAACGTTGCGCGCGACCTCGATGCGGAGCTCTCAGGCCTGAACGGCGGCGGCTTCGAGATCGCGCTGCAGGGCGTGGGCGCGTTCGGCGAAGGGCGCGACATCCATGCGATCTGGGCCGGTGTGGCGGAGAGCGCGGCGCTCACGCGCCTGGCCAAGGCCTGCGAGACGGCGGCCCGGCGGGCGGGGCTGAAGCCCGAGCGTCGCCACTATCGACCGCACGTCACCCTGGCCTATCTGCGGCGGCCCGACCCGGCCGAGGTCGCCGGCTGGATTCAGGCCAACAACCTGCTGAAATCGCCGCCCATCGCGGTCGACCGCTTCGGGCTCTATTCGAGCCGCCAGACCAAGGAAGGCTCGGCCTACCGCCTGGAGGCGGAGTACTTGCTGTCGTAGTTCCTCACCGCAGGGGGAGGTGGTCCGGAGGACCGGAGGGGGTTTCATCCGCTGACGTCTGAGCGGAAACCCCCTCAGTCGCTTCGCGACAGCACCCCCTCGTGGGAGCAACTCGGGAGCTACGCCTCCACCGCGTGGTCCTTCAGGACGCCCAGGGGCACGATGGCGAGCGTCTCCTCGTGGGTGGCCTCCAGCACCACCTTGGGGGCGGCGCCGGCGTCGAGCGCCTCCTTCCAGCGCGGCGCGCACAGGCACCAGCGGTCGCCCGGCTTCAGGCCCGGGAACTGCGCCTCCGGGAGCGGGGTGGAGAGGTCGTTGCCGACCGCCTTGGAGAAAGCCAGGAACTCCGCCGTCATCACCGCGCAGACGGTGTGCATCCCGAGGTCCTCGTGGCTGGTCTCGCAGCAGCCGTTGCGGAAGAAGCCGCTCATCGGCCGGGTGGAGCAGGGCGCAAGCTCGCCGCCGAGCACGTTGCGGGCGGACGGGTCGTAGCGAGTGGTCATGACCCCATCCTAGCGGCTAAAGCTTGGGGCCTCCACGCGCCAAGGAGCTCCCGGATGAACCAGGACCGTCCCCGCCGCAGCGCGCTCTACCTGCCGGGCTCGAACCCGCGCGCGATCGAGAAGGCGCGGACGCTGCCCTGTGACGTGGTGATCCTGGACCTGGAGGATTCCGTCGCCCCGGAGGCGAAGGCCGAGGCGCGGCGCCTGGCCACGGGCGCGATACGGGCCGGCGGATTCGGCGCGCGCGAGGTGGTGATCCGGGTCAACGGGCTGGACACCCCCTGGGCGGCCGAGGATCTGCAAGCGGCCGCCGAAGTCGGGCCTGACGCCATCCTGCTGCCCAAGGTGTCCTCGCCGCAGGACGTGGCGAACTTCGCCCGAGAGGTCGGCGGGCGGGCCCGCCTGTGGGGGATGATCGAGACCTGCCAGGCGGTCTTCCGGCTGGACGTCCTGGGTCAGGCGAGCCGGGAGCACGGTCTCGACGTCTGGGTGATCGGCGCCAACGACCTCGTCAAGGAGATGCGCTGCGAGCCGGGCGCGGACCGCGCGCCGCTGTCACCGGCGCTGTCGCTGGCGGTGATGGCCGCCCGGGCGCACGGGCTCTCGATCCTGGACGGGGTCTTCAACGACATCCCCGACCTGGCCGGCCTGGAGCGGGAGTGCGAGCAGGGGGCGCGGCTGGGCTTCGACGGCAAGAGCCTGATCCATCCGAGCCACCTCGAGGTCGCCAACCGCATCTTCGCGCCGGCCCCCGACGAGGTCGCCTGGGCGCGTGCGGTGGTCGCCGCCTACGATCGTCCGGAGAACGCCGGCCGGGGGGTGATCAAGGTGGAGGGCCGGATGCTCGAGCGACTGCACCTGGCGCAGGCCCAGCGCCTCATCGCCGTGGCCCAGGCGATCGCCGGCGAGAGCGCCTGAGCCATGCGACGGGTCCTGCTGACGCTGGTCGCGCTCATCGCCACGGCGCGCGCCGGATGGGCATCGGGCGAGGCCGCCCCCAACGACCAGGCCTATGACGCCCGCGTGCGCTCGTCCTTCCGCGCGGCGGAGTCCTTCCAGGGCCCGCTCGACGGCGGCTGGGCCCTGAGCGCCGCGAGCGGGGCGGCGCTGTTCGACCTGCGCTTTGTCGACGCCGGCGACGGACTCCAGGCGGTCTGGCGGGACCTGCGCCGCCCGGGCGCGCTCGACGCCTCGGGGACGGTCGACGAGGTGACGCGCCGAGGGCGCAGCCTCACGCTCCGTTTCCACCGCCGGCCGGACGCCGAGGACGTCCTCGAGCTTCGGTCCACCGCCGGCGGCTGGACCGGGGAACTCACCGAGCACGGCCGGAGACTTCCCGTCCGGCTGGCCCGCAGTTCGCCCTGATCCGGGCCTCAGAGCCCCAGCGTCGCGCGCGCCACGGCCATCGCGCGATCGAAGGCCTCCGGCCGATAGGCGCCGGCTTGGCCATGGCCCCAGACCGGTCCCGGCCAGGCGGCGTCGTCCGGCCGGCGGCCCACCACGTGCAGATGCAGCTGCGGCGTCAGGTTGCCGAGCTGGCCGACGTTGAGCTTGGCGACCTCCCGGCCGAGCGCGACCCCGATCGCCCGCACCGCATGCCCGGCGGAGAGGATTTCCTCGATCAACAGGCGGCGTTCGTCCGGATGCAGGTCCTCCAGCTCCCGCGCGCCCTCAACGCGCGGGATCAGCACCACCCAGGGGAAGCGCGCGTCGGCCTGCAGGCGCGCGTGGCACAGAGCGAGGTCGCCGAGCGCCTCGGAGGTCGCGAGGAAGGCGGGGGCGAGCTCGAACATGGCCCCGTTCAGCACGAACCGGACGGACGCGCCACGGCTATCTTCCGGGGCCTTCGCCTGCGGCATTGCGGCAGGGCCGCCGCTGCGTTAGGGACCCGCCACCCGCGCCCCGGCGCCGGCCCTCGAGATCCTCAGCGGAGCATGTCATGGCGACGAAGCAGCCCATTCGCGTGGCGGTGACCGGGGCCGCCGGCAACATCGGCTACGCCGTGCTGTTCCGCATCGCCTCGGGCGAGATGCTGGGCCCGGACCAGCCGGTCATCCTGCAGCTCCTGGAGATCCCGGCCGAGGGCCCGCAGAAGGCCCTGAAAGGCGTGGGCATGGAGCTGGAGGACTGCGCCTTCCCGCTGCTCGCGGACATGGTGCTGACCGATGACCCGAAGATCGCCTTCCGCGACGCGGCCTGGTGCCTGCTGGTGGGCTCCAAGCCGCGCGGGCCCGGCATGGAACGGGCCGATCTCCTGAAGGACAACGGCAAGATCTTCGTGGCCCAGGGCCAGGCGATCGACGAGGTCGCCGCCGACAACGCGCGCATCGCGGTGGTCGGCAACCCGTGCAACACCAACTGCATGATCGCCGCGAGCCAGGCGAAGCGCCTGCCGAAGGACCGTTTCACCGCGATGGTGCGGCTCGATCAGAACCGCGGCCAGGCGCTGCTCGCCAGGAAGGCGCGCGTGCCGGTCGAGGAGGTCAGCGAACTGTTCATCTACGGCAACCACTCGCCGACCATGTTCGCCGACTTCACCCACGCCAGGATCGGCGGCAAGCCTGCGGCCGAGGTGATCGGAGACCGGGCCTGGCTGGAGAGCGAGTACCTGCCGACCGTCGGCAAGCGCGGGGCGGCGGTGATCGAGGCGCGCGGGCAGAGCTCGGCGGCCTCGGCGGCGAACGCCCTGATCGACCACGTCCGCGACCTCGCCACGCCCGGCCGGTTGCACGCGGTGGCGGTGAATTCACACGGCCGCTACGGCTTCGCCGAGGGGATCTGGGCCGGCATGCCCGTCCGCTCGACCGCAGACGGCTACGAGGTCGTGACCAGCTACCAGATGGACGACTTCGCCAAGTCGAAGATCAAGATCACCAACGACGAGCTGGTCTCCGAGCGCGACACCGTGAAGGAGATGCTGGGCGCTCAGTAGCCCGGGCCGCCATCGTCGTCATCGGCCGGGCCGCCGGGGTCCTGCGCGATCTGGTTCAGTTCGTCGATGCGCTGCTGATAGACCTCGGCGAGCGCGCGGCGCGAATGGCGCGCGGCGTCCTCGCGGATCGCCAGCCAGTCGCGCTGGTCGGCCCGGATCGCGCCTGGCGGGGCGCCGGAAGCCAGGGCCCGCCGGTAGGCGCGCGCCAGCTCGCGGTCGGCGGCGGAAAGGCCCGGATCCTCGCACACCATGAGCTCGGCGCCCGGGCGGGCGGTCGCGCAGGCGTCGCTGGCGCGGGCCTCCGGCGGCGGCCGCTGGATCGCCGGCAGAGGCGGGGGCGGCGCCAGGCGCGGGAGGGGCGGCCCCGACGCCTCGCTCGGCGCTGACGTCGCGGTGTCCCCGGCCGCCTGTGGCCCGGCCGGGGCCGGGGTCGGCGCCGCTTCAGCCCGCGGGATCTGCGCCGGAGCGCTCGGCAGCACGTCGAGCTTGCCGCCCCGGGGCTGCGGCGGGGGGGCCGGATGGGCCACCTCGATGGGCACGGCGCGACCCGGCGCGGCGAGATCCGGCTGGCTCGCGCCGGCGCCGCCCTGCAGGTTCGGTCGGGCCCAGAGGCCGAACACCAGGCCGAGCGCCACGGCCACGGCCGCGCCGAGGATCAGCCCGTTGCGGGAGATCGACGGAAGCCGGCGACGCGGCTCGGGGCCGCGCGGCGCATCCGGCCCGGGAGCCGCAAACCCGCGGTAGGTCGCGTCCGACCAAGGCTCGCCCTGGCGGTCGATCGGCATGGCCAGACTCCAAATGCTGCTCGCCGGCCTAATCCTCTGGGCGGCTCCGCCGTTGCAATCGCGGCGCTTCAGTCGTGCGGGTTGCGCGCCAGGTCCTCGAGCTCGGCGATCCGCGCCTGATAGACGTCGCGCACCGCCCACGGCGCCTCGCGCGCCGCCGCCGCCCTGGCCGCCACCCACCGCTGCTGCTGGCGGCGAAGCTCGGCCGGCGGCACGCCGGCGGCTTCGGCCTGCTGGTAGGCGCGGTTCATCCGTCGCTCCGCCGAGCTGAGCTGCGGATCGGCGCAGGCGAGCGCCTCGCCCGGATCGGCCGAGACGCAGCGGGGGGCGCTGGCCAGTCGGATGGACGCCGTCCCCTTCAGCGGTCGCGGCGGCGGCTCGGGCGCGGGCTTGGCGTGTTGCCGCGCCACCTTGGCGAGCACGTGGGCGAGGATGGCCAGACCCTTCTTGCGGCGAGCTTCGGCCTTGGCCAGCGTCGCGGTCTTGGCTCTGGCCTGGGCGACAGCCTGGGCCCTGGCCGCCGCCCGGGCCTCGGCGAGCGCCGCGGACGTCTCATGGGCGCGTTCCTGGACGGCCAGCCGCTCGGCCTTGCGGCGCTCCGCCTTGGCGAGCGCCTCGGCCCGCGCCTTCTCGGTCAGTCGCTCGGCCTTGCGTGCGGCCTCGGCGCGGGCGGCGAGCTTCTCGGCGCGCGCCTCGGCGACAGCTTCCAGCCTGGCGGCCTGCTCGGCCCTGGCTTCCGCCCGCGCCGCCTTGCGCGTTTCGAGGCGGGCGAGCCGCTCGGCCGCGATCCGCCTGCGCTGTTCGGCGATCTCGACGGGATCGGGCGGCTTGCGCGCGGCGGCGGGCTTCGGCGCTCCAACGGAGTGGGCGGCGGACTCGGCCCTGGGCCCTGCCGCGCTCGGCTGCGGATCGGGCCGGATCTCGGCGATCCGCAGCAGGGCGGCCTCGGCCGAGGCGATCAGGCCATGGGCGAGCGGTCGCGCGCGCTCGGCGAAGGAGGGCTCCGGCGCGCGGTCGCCGAGCACAGGCTCGGCCAGGCGCGGCGCATCGGCGCGCATCAACCCGCCCGGAGGCCGGTCGCGCGCGCCAGGCGGCTCGGGCGAAGGCGGGCGCTCCGGAAGCGCGACCGACAGGCTCCGGGGCGGCCCGGCGGACGCGGCCCCGGAGCGTGGCGTCATCACCTCCAGCGGCTTGCCGAGCGGGGCCGGGGTGTCGTCGAACACGATCTGCAGCTTGCGCTGGCCAACGGAGGGCGCCTCGGGCGCAGCAGCCAGCTTCGGCGCCTCGCCGCGCTCGCCGATCGCCGGGCGGGCCCACAGCCCGAGCCCCACGCCGAGCGCACAGGCGCACGCCACCCCACCCAGCAGCAGGTAGCGATGCCTGGGGACGGCGGCCTCGGCCGTCTCGTCCATCTCGTCTTGGACCATGGGCGACACCCCGAACGCTGGTCCCTCGACGATCGAAGCCCTGGCCGCCTCGCCGCCCTCACGGCGAAACCGCTGGGAGCTACGAACTCTCTCCCGCGCCACAATTAGACCCAATTCCCACGGTGACGCCAGAACCTTGAGCGTGGACGGATGGTCTCAGCGCGGCGCGGGCGTCCAGGCCGGCGCCTAGATCCAGCCGCGACCGCGGAGCTGGCGGGCGTAGGTGCGGCTGACCGGGACCTGCGAGCCGTCCTTCAGGGTCAGCACCGCGCGGCCATCGCCCCGCTGGGCCTCGACGACGGCGGCGCGCGCCACCCACCACGAGCGGTGCACCTGGGCGCCTTCCAGGCCACCCAGCTCGTCGATGGCGTCGGAGAGCCGCAGGAGGATCAGGTCCTGGCCCTTGGAGGTGTGCAGGCGCAGGTAGTGGTCCTCGGCCTCCACCGCCCAGACCTCGGCGCCGCGCAGCTTGAGCGGCAGCCGCTCCAGGAACTTCGGCGGCGCCTCGCTGCGGGACGCGGCCGAGCGCCGCCCGCGGGCGATCAGCACCGCCAGCACCGAGGCGGCGATGCAGATCAGCAGGGTCTCCCAGAGCATGCCGGGCAGGGCCGCGACGGGCGGGGCGCGCCCGCTCGCCGCCGTCGCGCCGAGCCAGACGACGAGCCCCATCGGCGCGGCCATGATCAGCCCGGCGACGAAGCCCAGGCGGAGCGCGCCGCGATCCCAATAGCCCAGGCGCGCGGCGATGCGCACGCTGGCCAGCCCCAGGAGGGAGCCGATCCAGCTGTAGGCGAAGTACTGGGCGCTGCGCAGCGCGATGGCGCCCGGCGGACCGCTGAACAGGCTGAGCAGGCTGAGGAAGGCCGCGACCCCGGTCCCGACCGCCAGGACGCGCAGCGTCATGCGAAGCGTTACGGGCGCCGGTCGCGAAGGCTGGACGGCGCCGGGCGGCGGCTCGCGAAACTCCTCCGCCGCTTCACGCACGCTCTGCTGCACCTTTCCGACCGCTCCGCCGCACGCCGCGCGACGCCGGCCGCCGCGTCACAGATCTCCCGGAGGAGAAGTGCCGGGCCAAGCTCTGTCAACCTCGGCCCGCCGCGCCCCGCTGCGCCGCTCCCTGGCCCGAGCGGCGACCCGGGCGAGGCTGGCGGCGCGGTGGCAGGATGTCGCACGGCTGGCCCGGCTGATCGGCGCCTTCGCGGTCGGCGGCCTCGGGATCGCCGGCGCGACGGCCATGCCGCCCGGCCGGCTGCTGCGGGCGGCCGTCTTCAGCTGGCGTTCAGAGCCAAAGGCGCGTCTAGCTTCCGACACCTTCGCGGCCCATATGTCGGCCCCGAAGTAAGGGGGCGTCCCAGGCTGAGATGGCCGATCTTGTCTTCCACGATCCGACGGGCAAGCGGGCGCGTCTCGTCCGCCTGTCGGGCGGCCTCGCCCTGGCCTTCGCCGCCTTCCTGGTGGCGAGCTTCTTCGCCACCCTCGCGTTCGCCCCGCACCTGCCCAGCCTGGCGCTGAAGGACCCGCGCGTCCTGCAGGCGCTGCACCAGGAGAGCGCGCATCGCCTGAAGGGCCGCCGCGAGTGGACTCGCATCCCGCATCCGAAGTCCTTCTACGGCGGCAGCCAGTCGCGGCCGCTGGCGGTGGGCTTCTACGTCTCCGACGACGAACGCTCGCGCGCCTCGCTCGCCGACCACATCGACCAGCTCGACGTGGTCTCCCCGCAGTGGATCCGCATCGCCGGCTCGAAAGGCGAGGTGGAGATCACCTCCGACGCCGAAGCCCGCGCGATCATCGGCTCGGCCAAGAAGCCCCCGTCGATCCTGCCGGGCGTCTACAATGCGCGCGAAGGCGTCTTCAACGGCCGCGAGGCCGACGACCTGATCCTCGATCCGGCGGCGCGCAAGCGGCTGGTGCAGAACCTCGTCGACCAGGCCCAGAAGCGGGGCTACGCCGGCTATGTCTTCGACCTCGAGAACCTGACGCCCCAGGCCCAGGCCGTCTATCCGCGCCTGATCGCCGAGGCGCGCGCGGCGCTGAAGCCGCTCGGCCGGGAGGTGTGGGTCACCGCCCTGTTCGCCGACGACAGCGCCCCGGTGAAGCAGCTGCAGGCCGCCTCCGACGCGGTGGTGCTGATGGCCTACGACCAGCACTGGGGCGGCGGCGACCCGGGTCCCGTAGCCGGCCAGGAGTGGTTCGAGCACCAGCTCGAGAAGCGCATGGGCGAGCTCGATCCGGCGCGCACCGTGCTGGCCCTGGGCGCCTACGGCTACGACTGGCTGCTGCCGCACGGCAAGGAGAAGGGCTCGGCCTCGGCGGTGACCTTCGACGAGGCCACCCAGGCGGCCCACGATTCCGGCGCCCAGCCGGTGATGGACGACACCGAGCTCAACCCGCACTACGCCTACAAGGACGACAGCGGGCGCGACCACCAGGTGTGGTTCCTCGACGCCTCGACGATGTTCAACCAGATCCGGGTCGCCGACGCGTTCCGCCCCATGGGCTACGCGTTCTGGAAGATGGGCGGCGAGGATTCGCTGGACTGGAAGCTCCTGCGCCACGGCTATGGCGCGGCCAGCGCCCAGGGGCTGGACATCCTCAAGCCCGGCCAGGACGTCGACTTCGACGGCCAGGGCGAGATCCTGCACGTCTCCGACACGCCCAAGCCCGGCCACCGGGCCCTGGAGTTCGATCCCGACAACGGCCTGATCTCAGGCGAGACCTACGACCTCCTGCCGACCTCCTACGTGATTCAGCGCTACGGCTTCCACCCGGGCCTGGTGGCGCTCACCTTCGACGACGGGCCCGACGGCCGCTGGACGCCGAAAATCCTGGACATCCTGAAGGAGAAGCACGCGCCGGCGACCTTCTTCGTGATCGGCAAGAACATGCAGCGCTTCCCCGACCTGGTGGCGCGCGAGGTGCGCGAGGGCCACGACGTGGGCGGCCACTCCTGGACCCACCCGGACATCGCCTACATCCCGACCGCCCAGACGATGGTGGAGCTGACCGCGAGCCAGCGGCTGTTCGAGACCATCACCGGCCGCTCCATGCGCCTGTTCCGGCCGCCGTTCTTCGGCGACGCCGAGCCGTCCACCCCGCGCGAGGTCAGCCGCGTCCTGCTCGCCCAGCAGGAAGGCTACCTGACGGTGGGCCTCCGGATCGATCCGGACGACTGGAAGAAGCCCGAGCCGCAGCACATCATCGACACCACGCTGTCGCGCCTGCAGGACACGGTCCGCCCGGGCCAGGTGGTGCTGCTGCACGACTCCGGCGGCGACCGCAGCCGCACCGTCACCGCCCTGCCCACGCTGATCGACGCCATCCGGGCGCGCGGCTACAAGCTGGTGACCGTCGCCCAGCTCGCCGGGATGACGCCCGAGCAGGCCATGCCGCCGACCCCGCGCTCCTCCCTCGAGCTGATGCTCGACCGGCTGGGCTTCGGCTTCTTCCACGACGTGGAGATGCTGCTCTCGTGGCTGTTCATCGGAGCCATCGCGCTGGGCGTGGGGCGGCTCCTGATGCTGGCCCCGCTGGCCCTGCTGCACCGCGCGCTGATCGGGCGCCGCACCCCGCCGGACCTCGACCCGGAGACCGGGCCGCTGGTCAGCGTGCTGATCCCCTGCTTCAACGAGGAGAAGGTCATCGTCTCCTCCGTCCGCCGGATCCTGGCCTCCAACTGGAAGCGGATGGAGATCCTGGTGCTCGACGACGGCTCCGGCGACCGCACGGCCGAGGTGGTGAAGCGGGCCTTCGCCGACGAGCCGCGGGTGCGGCTGATGAGCTTCGAGAACGGCGGCAAGGCGCGTGCGCTGAACCGCGGCCTGGTGGAGGCTCAGGGCGACGTGATCGTGGCGCTGGACGCCGACACCCTCTTCCCGCCCGACACCATCGGCAAGCTCGCCCGCTGGTTCGTCGACCCGAAGGTGGGCGCGGTGGCCGGCAACGCCCTGGTCGGCAACCGCCGCAACCTGATCACCCGCTGGCAGGCGCTGGAATACGTCACCGCCCAGAACCTGGAGCGCCGGGCGCTGGCCGCCCTGGGCGCGGTCACCGTCGTCCCCGGCGCAGTCGGCGCCTGGCGCCGCTCGGCGCTGGAGGCGCTCGGCGGCTATCCCGCCGACACCCTGGCCGAGGATCAGGACCTCACGCTGGGCGCCCAGAGGGCCGGCTGGCGCATCGCCTTCGACCCGGCGGCGCGCGCCTACACCGAGGCGCCGGAGACGGTCTCGGGGCTGCTGAAGCAGCGGTTCCGCTGGTCGTTCGGCACGCTGCAGTGCCTGTGGAAGCACCGCGCCGGGCTGTTCGACCCCAAGCACCCGGTGCTGGGCTACGTGGCCTTGCCGCAGATCTGGCTGTTCCAGATCCTGCTGACCGCCATCGCGCCGCTGGTCGACCTGGCCATCGTCTGGAGCCTGATCGCCTCGCTCTACAGCTGGGCCTTCCACTGGCAGGAGTGGTCGCCCGACGACCTGATGCGGCCGGCCTTCTACTGGGCGGCGTTCATCTTCCTGGACCTCTCGGCGGGCGCGCTGGGCATGGCCCTGGAGCGGCGCGCGCCCTGGGGCGATGTGGCCTGGCTGCCGGTGCAGCGGTTCGGCTACCGGCAGCTGATGTACTCGGTGGTGGTCCGCTCGATCGATGCGGCGCTGAACGGGGTGCGGGTCAGCTGGGGCAAGCTGGAACGTCGCGCCACCGCCGCCCTCGAAGGGGCGCGCTGACCCGGTCTCCACGCGCAGCCGGAGACCCGTGTTTTACGGACTTCACGCGGTTGTCATCGCCGGACGCGGCGCCTATAACCGCCGCCACTCGCCGCCGGGCCCGCCCTGGCGGCGAGGCGATTTCGGCTCGCGCCTCAAAGGCCTCATGAACATCCACGAACACCAAGCCAAAGCCGTCCTCGCAGAGTTCGGCGTGGCGGTTCCGCGGGGCTTTCCCGCCTTCTCGCCCGACGAAGCCGCCGAGGCGGCCAAGAAGCTCCCCGGCCCGGTCTATGTGGTGAAGTCGCAGATCCACGCCGGCGGCCGCGGCAAGGGCCGCTTCGAGGGCCTGGGGCCAGAGGCCAAGGGCGGCGTGCGGGTGGTGAAGAGCGTCGAGGAGGTGCGAGCCAACGCCCAGGAGATGCTGGGCCGGGTGCTGGTGACCCACCAGACCGGCGCGCGGGGCAAGCCGGTCCGTCGCCTCTATATCGAGGAAGGCGCCCAGATCGCCCAGGAGCTCTACCTCTCGCTGCTGGTCGACCGCGAGACCAGCCGGGTCGCCGTCGTCGCCTCCACCGAGGGCGGCATGGACATCGAGGAGGTGGCCGCCAAGACGCCCGACCGGATCGTCACCTTCACCATCGATCCGGCGACCGGGGTGTGGCCGCACCACGGGCTGATGCTGGCCAAGGCTCTGCGGCTCTCCGGCGAGCTCGCCAAGCAGGCGCGCACCCTTTTGGGCCAGCTCCATGCGGCGTTCACGGCCAAGGACATGAGCCTCCTGGAGGTCAACCCGCTGATCGTCACCGCCGATGGTCAGCTGCGCGTGCTCGACGCCAAGGTCGCCTTCGACGACAACGCCCTCTTCCGGCATCCGGAGATCCGCGAGCTGCGCGACGAGACCGAGGAGGACCCCAAGGAGATCGAGGCCGCCAAGTACGAGCTCTCCTATATCGCCCTCGACGGCGAGATCGGCTGCATGGTCAACGGCGCGGGCCTGGCCATGGCGACCATGGACATCATCAAGCTCTACGGCGCCGAGCCCGCCAACTTCCTGGACGTCGGCGGCGGGGCGACGCGGGAGAAGGTGACCGCCGCCTTCAAGATCATCATGGCCGACCCCAACGTGAAGGGCATCCTGGTCAACATCTTCGGCGGCATCGCGCGCTGCGACGTGCTGGCCGAGGGCATCGTGGCGGCGGTGAAGGACGTGCACCTGTCCGTGCCGCTGGTCGTGCGGCTGGAGGGCACCAACGCCGAGCTCGGCAAGCAGATCATCCGCGACTCCGGGCTCAACGTGATCCCGGCCAACGATCTCGCCGACGGCGCCGAGAAGATCGTCAAGGCCGTGCGGGGGGCCGCCTGAGACATGTCGATCCTGATCAACAAACAGACCCGCGTCATCTGCCAGGGGATCACCGGCGCGCAGGGCACCTTTCACTCCGAGCAGGCGATCGCCTACGGGACCAAGATGGTGGGCGGGGTCACCCCCGGCAAAGGCGGGACCAAGCACCTGGGGCTGCCGGTGTTCGACACGGTCGGAGAGGCGGCCAAGGCGACCGCCGCCGAGGCCAGCGTGATCTACGTGCCGCCGACCTTCGCGGCCGACTCCATCCTGGAGGCGATCGATGCGGAGATCCCGCTGATCGTCTGCATCACCGAGGGCATCCCGGTGGAGGACATGGTCAAGGTCAAGCGCGCGCTCGCCGGCTCGAGGTCGCGATTGATCGGGCCCAACTGCCCGGGCGTCCTCACCCCCGACGAATGCAAGATCGGCATCATGCCGGGCAATATCTTCAAGCGCGGCTCGGTGGGCGTTGTCTCGCGCTCCGGCACCCTTACCTATGAAGCCGTGTTCCAGACCACCCAGGTGGGGCTCGGCCAGACGACGGCCGTGGGCGTCGGCGGCGATCCGGTGAAGGGCATGGACTTCATCGAGGTGCTGGACATGTTCCTGAAGGACCCCGAGACGCAATCGATCATCATGATCGGCGAGATCGGCGGCTCCTCCGAGGAGGACGCGGCCGAGTTCATTAAAAATTCAGCAACCAAGAAGCCAATGGTGGGCTTCATCGCGGGACGCACGGCGCCGCCCGGCCGGCGCATGGGTCACGCGGGCGCGATCATCTCCGGCGGCAAGGGCGGGGCTGAGGACAAGATCGCTGCGATGGAGGCCGCGGGCATCCGCGTCTCTCCCTCTCCGGCGGCCCTCGGAACCACCCTGGTCGAGGTGCTGAAGGGCGCTTGAGGCCAAAATCGTAGCGTAAGGGCGGTCCCGCGCCCGGCTCCTCTTCCAGAAGCTCCGCGGGCCGGCCCCGGGAAGACGGAAATGGCGGACGACGCAGGGCTGATCAACGAGGTGCTCGCGGAGACCTCGTTCCTCTATGGCGGCAACGCCGCCTTCGTGGAGGACCTCTACGCCCGCTGGGCCGCCGACCCCAATTCGGTCGAGCCCTCGTGGCGGGCGTTCTTCGCCTCGCTGCGCGACCGGACCGACGACGTCAGGCGCGAGGCCCGGCGCCCGGCCTGGACGGCCCCGTCCGCGCCGGCGGTCCGCCCCGAGTGGCTCTCCGCGCTCGATGGCCTGTGGCCCGCGGTGCAGGCCAAGACCGAGACCAGGATCGCCGAGCGGCGGCCGGGCGCGAGCCCCGACGAGGTCCGCGCCGCCACCCTCGATTCGCTGCGCGCCATCATGATGATCCGCGCCTACCGGATGCGCGGGCACCTCAAGGCGAACCTCGATCCGCTGGGCATCGCCGCCACGCCCGGCGACGCCTCGGAGCTGGACCCGGCGACCTACGGCTTCTCGGAGGCCGACTACGACCGGCCTATCTTCCTCGATTACGTGCTCGGGCTGGAGACGGCCTCGGTCCGCGAGATCCTCGAGATCCTGCGGCGCACCTACTGCGGCAATGTCGGCGTGCAGTACATGCACATCTCCGATCCCAAGGAGAAGGCCTGGCTGCAGGAGCGCATCGAGGGGCGCGACAAGGAGATCGTGTTCACCAAGGAGGGCAAGGTCGCCATCCTGAAGAAGCTGATCGAGACCGAGGGCTTCGAGCGGTTTCTGAACCGCCGCTTCCCGGGCACCAAGCGCTTCGGCCTGGACGGCAGCGAGGCCATGGTCCCGGCGCTGGAGCAGATCATCAAGCGCGGCGGCGCGCTGGGCGTGAAGGACATCGTGATCGGCATGCCGCACCGCGGGCGCCTCAACGTGCTGGCCGCGGTCATGGGCAAGCCCTACCATGTGATCTTCCACGAATTCCAAGGCGGCTCGTCGCTGCCCTCCGACGTCGAGGGCTCGGGCGACGTGAAGTACCACCTGGGCGCCTCCTCGGACCGCGAGTTCGACGGCAACACCGTCCACCTGTCGCTGACCGCCAACCCCTCGCACCTGGAGATCGTCAATCCGGTGGTCCTGGGGAAATCGCGCGCCAAGCAGGCCTTCACCCTGCGCGAGACGCCGAGCGCCGGCCGCGGCCACGTGCTGCCGCTGCTGATGCACGGCGATGCGGCCTTCGCCGGCCAGGGCGTGGTGGCGGAGTGCTTCGCGCTCTCGGGCCTGAGGGGCTACGGCGTCGGCGGCACGATGCACTTCATCGTCAACAACCAGATCGGCTTCACCACCAGCCCGAAGAACTCGCGCTCCTCGCCCTATCCCTCGGACGTGGCGCTGATGGTCGAGGCGCCGATCTTCCACGTGAACGGCGACGAGCCCGAGGCCGTGACCTTCGCCACCAAGGTGGCCACCGAATATCGGCAGCTGTTCGCCAAGGACGTGGTCATCGACATGTTCTGCTACCGGCGGTTCGGCCACAACGAGGGCGACGATCCGACGATGACCCAGCCCTTGATGTACCAGACCATCAAGGCCCACCCTTCCGTGCGCCAGCTCTACACCACCCGGCTGATCGGCGAGGGCGTGGTGAGCCAGGGCGAGGTGGACGCCTGGATCAAGGAATTCGACGAGTTCCTCGACCGGGAGTTCGAGGGCGGCAAGAGCTATCACGCCAACAAGGCCGACTGGCTGGACGGCAAGTGGTCGGGGCTGACCCTGCCGGGCTCCGAGGAGAGCCGCGTCACCGGCGTCGCCAGGCAGAAGCTCATCGACCTCGGCCACAAGATGACCTCGATCCCCAAGCGGATCAGCGTCCACAAGACCGTGGCCCGGGTGATCGCCGGCCGCCGCGCCGCCATCGACGCCGGCACGGACATCGACTGGGCGACCGCCGAAGAGCTGGCCTTCGCCACCCTGCTCGACCAGGGCTACCCGGTGCGCCTCTCCGGCCAGGACTCGGTGCGCGGCACCTTCTCGCAGCGCCACTCCGGGATCGTCGACCAGACGACCGAGGAGGTCTATTTCCCGCTGCGCAACCTGGGCCCCAACCAGGCGCACTTCGAGGCGCTCGACAGCGCGCTCTCCGAAGAGGCGGTGCTCGGCTTCGAATACGGCTTCTCGCTCACCGACCCCAACACGCTCACCATGTGGGAGGCCCAGTTCGGCGACTTCGCCAACGGCGCCCAGGTGGTCATCGACCAGTTCATCTCCTCGGGCGAGCGCAAGTGGCTGAGGATGAGCGGGCTCGTGATGCTGCTGCCGCACGGCTACGAGGGCCAGGGGCCGGAGCACTCCTCGGCCCGCCTCGAGCGCTACCTGCAGCTCTGCGCCGAGGACAACATGCAGGTGGTCTATCCCTCGACGCCGGCCAACTACTTCCACCTGCTGCGGCGGCAGGTGCTGCGCGAGTTCCGCAAGCCGCTGATCGTGATGACGCCCAAGTCCCTGCTCCGCCACAAGCGGGCGGTCTCGAACCTCGTCGACATGGCCGAGGGCTCCAGCTTCCATCGCGTGATGATCGACGGGGCGGAGGCCGGCTGCGACGTGGGCGGCCTCACCCTGAAGCCCGACGACAAGATCCGGCGGGTGGTCCTCTGCTCGGGCAAGGTCTACTACGACCTCATCGATCACCGGGCGAAGGCCGGGCGCGACGACGTCTACGTCCTCAGGCTCGAGCAGTTCTACCCGTGGCCGCTGAAGTCGCTGACCAACGAGCTGAAGCGGTTCAAAAACGCCGAGCTCGTCTGGTGTCAGGAGGAGCCCAAGAACATGGGCGGCTGGCAGTTCGTCGACGCCTGGCTCGAGCTCACGCTCGATCGGCTCGACATCAAGGCCAAGCGCGCCCGCTACGTCGGCCGCCCGGCCTCGGCCTCGACCGCGGCGGGGCTGATGAGCCGGCACCTGAAGGAGCTGGAGGGCTTCCTCACGGAAGCCTTGGCCTGAGCGGCGGGTTTGGGTGTTGAGGACCTAGGGAGCGCATCGAGATGGCCGACATCATGACGCCGGCGCTGGGCGAGTCCGTCACCGAGGCGACCGTGGCGCGCTGGGCCAAGAAGGCGGGCGAGCAGGTGCGCAAGGACGAGATCCTGGTCGAGCTGGAAACCGACAAGGTGTCGCTCGAGGTGGCCGCGCCGGCCGACGGCGTGCTGTCGGAGATCGACGCCGAGGAAGGCGCGACGGTGGAGCCCGGCGCGGTGCTCGGCAAGATCGCCGAGGGCGCGACCGCTCAGCCGAAGGCGAACGGCGGCGGCCAGGCGGCCGCGGCGCCCGCGCCGGCGGCGAGCTCGAAGCCCGCGCCCGCCCCGGCGCGCGAGTTGCAGCCCGAGCCGCAGCCGGGGAAGCCGGCGCCCAAGTCCGCGCCCGCGCCGGCCGCCAGCCCGCCCGCCCGCGCGGCGGCCGAGCCGGTGCTCGCCCCCTCGGCCCAGCGGATCGTGGCCGAGAACCGGCTCGACGCGGCGGCCATTCCCGGCACCGGCAAGGACGGCCGGATCACCAAGGGCGATGCGCTCGCCGCGCTGGAGGCGCGCGCCAAGGCGCCCGCGCCGCCGCCCGCGCCCGCCGGCCCCCGCCCGATCCACGAGCGCGAGGAGCGGGTGCGGATGACCCGCCTGCGCCAGACCATCGCGCGCCGGCTGAAGGAGGCGCAGAACGCCGCGGCCATGCTGACCACCTTCAACGAGGTGGACATGACGGCGGTGATGGCGCTGCGCAGCCAGTACAAGGACGCCTTCGAGAAGACCCACGGCGTGAAGCTCGGCTTCATGGGCTTCTTCGTGAGGGCGGTCATCCACGCCCTGAAGCAGGTTCCCGAGGTCAACGCCGAGATCGACGGCGCGGACCTGATCTACAAGAACCACTACGACATCTCGGTGGCCGTCGGCACCGAGCGCGGCCTGGTGACGCCGGTGGTGCGCGACGCCGACCAGATGAGCCTGGCCGAGATCGAGAAGGCGATCGGCGCGCTCGGCCGCAAGGCCCGCGACGGCCAACTGGCGCTCGAGGACCTGCAGGGCGGCACCTTCACCATCTCCAACGGCGGGGTCTATGGCTCCCTGATGTCGACCCCGATCCTGAACGCCCCCCAGTCGGGGATCCTCGGCATGCACAAGATCCAGGAGCGGCCGATGGTCGTGGCGGGCCAGATCACGGCCCGGCCGATGATGTACCTGGCGCTTTCCTACGATCACCGGGTGGTCGACGGCCAGGGCGCGGTGACCTTCCTGGTGCACGTCAAGGAAGCCATCGAGGAGCCGCAGCGGCTGCTGCTCGACCTCTGAACCGGCTTGCGAAAAGGCCGGGCTCCGGAACGGCCGCGCTCAGCGGCGGGTTCATGCGCGGACGGCACGGAGCCGTCGGCTGCACGAGGCTTGCGCATGTCCACCCTGAAGACCGCGACCCTGGCCGCTTCCGCGGCGGCGCTGGCCCTGGCGCTCGGCGCCTGCGACACCATGCGGGGCGGCGGCAGCGCGCCGCAGACCGGCGCCCAGGCCGAGACCGACAACGCCCGCAACCAGAACTCTAACGGCTCGGCGCAGCCGGGCGGGGCGGGCCCCTCGCCCAACGGCGGCGTCAGCAATCCCGGGACCAGCGGCACGGTCAGCAACACGCCCGGCCCGGGGCCGCACTGAGCGTTCGCGACCGTCGCCGGTTGATTTCGGCCAAGCCCAGAATAGGGTGCGCGCCCACCTGACCTGAGCGGGCGCATCCATGGCCGAGACCAGCTACGACGTGGTGATCATCGGGGGCGGCCCCGGCGGCTACAACGGCGCCATCCGCGCGGGCCAGCTGGGCCTGAAGGTCGCCTGCGTGGAGATGCGCCCGACGCTCGGCGGCACCTGCCTGAACGTCGGCTGCATGCCGTCGAAGGCGCTGCTGCACGCCTCGGAGCTGTTCGAGATCGCCGCCGACGACTTCGCCGAGCTCGGCATCGAGGCCTCGCCGAAGCTGAACCTCGGCCAGATGATGAAGCAGAAGGACGCCTCGGTGAGCGCCCTCACCAAAGGCGTCGAATTCCTGTTCCGCAAGAACAAGGTCGACTGGATCAAGGGCCAGGGAAGGATCGCCGGCCCGGGCAAGGTCGCGGTCACCGGCGCCGACGGCAAGACCACCACCCTGGAGGCCAAGAACATCGTCATCGCCACCGGCTCGGAGCCCGCCGGCCTGCCGGGCGTCGAGCTGGACCAGCGGCGGATCGTGGATTCCTCCGGCGCCCTCGTCCTGCCGGAGGTCCCCAAGACCCTGCTGGTCATCGGGGCCGGGATCATCGGCCTGGAGCTCGGCTCGGTCTGGCGCAGGCTGGGGGCCGAGGTCACGGTGGTGGAGTTCCTCGACCGCATCACCCCCGGCGCGGACGGCGAGGTCGCCAAGGCGCTGCAGCGGTCGCTGACCAAGCAGGGCGCGCAGTTCCGGCTGGGTTGCAAGGTGACCGCCGCCAAGGCCTCGAAGGCCGGCGTGAGCCTCACGGTCGAGCCGGTCGCCGGCGGCGCGGCGGAGACCCTGCAGGCCGACTATGTCCTGCTCGCCATCGGCCGGCGGCCCTATACCAGGGACCTGGGCCTCGAGAGCGTCGGCATCGCCCCCGACAAGCGCGGCTTCATCGAGACCGACCACCTGCGGACCAGCGCGCCCGGGGTCTGGGCCATCGGGGACGTGACGCTCGGGCCGATGCTGGCGCACAAGGCCGAGGAGGACGCGGTGGCCTGCATCGAGACGATCGCCGGCAAGTACGCCCACGTGGACTACAATCTCGTCCCCAGCGTGATCTACACCTATCCCGAGGTCGCCTGGGTCGGGAAGACGGAGGAGGAGCTGAAGGCGGAGGGCCGCGCCTACAAGACCGGCAAGTTCCCGTTCACGGCCAATTCGCGGGCCCGGATCAACCACGAGACCGACGGCTTCGTGAAGGTGCTGGCGGATTCCACGAGCGACGAGGTGCTGGGCGTGCACATGATCGGCCCCGACGTCTCCGAGATGATCGGCGAGTTCTGCGTCGCCATGGCCTTCCGGGCGGCGTCGGAAGACGTGGCTCGCATCTGCCACGCGCACCCCACGCGCTCCGAGGCGCTGAAGCAGGCGGCCATGGGCGTGGAGGGGTGGACGATGCAGGCCTAGGACCGGCCGGGTTGCGCGCGGGCCTGGAGATCCGCCGCATGCGGGCCGACGAGGCGGCGGCCTGCGCCGACCTCTACGTCAGGGTGCTGCGGGAGACCTTCAGCTGGCAGCCGCCGGAGCGGCACCGGCGCGCGGACTTCCTATCCGCCGCCCGCGAGGAAGAGGTCTATGTGGCGGTGGAGGACGGCCGCATCCTGGGGCTTGCGGCGATCTACCGGCCGCAGAACTTCCTGCACTCCCTCTATGTGGACGCGCGCGGGCGCGGGATCGGCAAGGC
This sequence comes from Phenylobacterium sp., assembly GCF_035475775.1. Lineage (GTDB taxonomy): Bacteria > Pseudomonadota > Alphaproteobacteria > Caulobacterales > Caulobacteraceae > Phenylobacterium. The sequence goes on from NZ_DATIMC010000004.1 coordinate 53,569, forward strand.
GCTGCTCGACCACGTCAGCCGTGCGATGGGCGGAGAGCTGTCGCTGAAGGTGCAGGCGCCCAACACCCGCGCCCAGGCCTTCTACGCCCGCGAGGGGTTCCGCTGTGTCGAGCGCGGCCGCGATCCGGGCTCCGAGGTCGGCTGGCTCAGGCTGGTGCGGCCGAGCCCGGAAAGTTGACTTGAGGCGGGCGCTGCGCGGCGCCACCCTGCCGTCCGACCAAGACCGGGAGGCACGCGATGATCGCCCTTCTGCTCGCCGCCCAGATGGCCGCCGCGCCGAGCCCGACCCTGGTCGGCCGCGACTGGGCTTTGCGACACCGCTCGCACGCCCGCGGAGTCCTGAGCCCGGTCCCGCCGGCCTGCCGCGTCGGGGTGACGGCGGCCGCGGGGCCATCGCCGCAGGCGTTCAGGCCGGGGGTCCACAAGCTCGGCGACCTGCCCAGGGCGCACGAGGAGATCGCCGTCGAGCGCAGCGTCGGCGGCTGCCCCGCGCCGCTGATCGTCCGCTACGACGTGGAAGGCGACGGGCGCTTTGCGGAAGGCCCGGACGAGTAGGCCTCAAGCGTGCGGGTGCGCCTTGGCATAGGCGCTGAGCAGGGCGGCCGCATCCACCTGGGTATAGCGCTGTGTGGTGGACAGCGACGCATGGCCCAGCAGCTCCTGGATCGAGCGCAGGTCCGCGCCTGCGCCCAGCAGGTGGGTCGCGAACGAGTGGCGCAGCGCGTGCGGCGTGGCGCTGGCCGGCAGGCCGAGCCGGCTGCGCAGGCCCTGCACCGCCGCCTGCACGTGCCGCGGGCTCAAGGGCCCGCCGCGCTTCGCGCGGAACAGCGGGGCGTCGGGGGCGAGGACGAAAGGCGCCGCTTTCAGGTACGTCTCGATGGCCTCTCGCACGGCCGGCAGCACCGGCACGATCCGCGTCTTGGCGCCCTTGCCGGTGATGCGCAGGCTGTCCGGGAGCGGCGCGTCGGCGCGCTTCAGCGACAAGGCCTCCGAGATCCGCAGGCCGCAGCCGTAGAGCAGGGTCAGCACCGCCTGGTCGCGCGCCGCCTCCCAGGGCTCGCGGTCGGGATCCAGCGCCGGCTCGGCGATCAGCCCCAGCGCCTGGTCCTCGCTGACCGGCCGCGGCGCGCCGGGCCTGACGCGCGGGCCGCGGACCAGGGCGAGCGCCGCGTTGGGCGTGTCCAGCCGCCGGTCGAGGAACCTGTGGAAGGCGCGGATCGCCGAGAGCGCCTGGGACAGTGAGCGCGGCGCGAGCGGCCGCTCGCCGCCTCGCAGATGGGCGAGCCAGGCGCGGACCTCGCCGGCGGTGACCTCGCCGAGCGCGCCGAGGGCGAGGCTCTCGCCGCGGTGGCCGGTCAGGAAGGCGAGGTAGCGGCGCGCGGCGAAGCCGTAGGCCTCCAGCGTCCGGGGCGAGGCGCGCCGCTCATGGGCCAGATGCGCCAGCCATTGCGCCAGCGCCTCGTCCGCCGTCACAGGATCGGCCAGCGCTCGGCGGTGCGCTCCACGACGCGCGCCAGGAAGGCCACCAGCTCGACGCCCATGTCCTCGGTGAAGCCGGCCGGATCGGCCGAGCCGAAGGCGAGCAGCCCCTGCCGCGCGGGCTCCCACATGGCCATCCGCACCATGGCCATGGAGCGGACTTGCTCGCAGCCGGCGCCGAACAGCGGAAGCGCCGTGGGCGAAAAGCCCATGCGGGCCAGCCTCTGAGGGCCGCCGAGGATCAGGTCCACCTGGCCCTCGACCAGCCGCGTCCAGCCGGCGGGGACGCGCGCGTCGGCCTCGAGGGCCACGACCGCGGCGGCCAGGCCGAAGCGGCGCCGGGCGAGATCGTCCAGCCGCCAGGCGAGGTCGGAGTGGTTGCGGGCGTCCAGCAGATCGACCACCGCCCCGTGGGTCTGGGCCTGGGCGGAGAAATTGTCGCGCGCCACCGCCTCGATCTGCTGGCGCTGCATCGCCTCGCGCCGGTGGGCGGCGTGCACGCGCGCCAGGGCCGCCGGGGCGAAGTCGACGACGTTGCCGGCCGCGACGCGCAGGCCCAGCTCGTCCAGAAGGCCGGCGTCCTCGCGGATGAACTCCGGGTTGTCGGACAGGAACCGGCGGACGGCCGCGGGCTCCAGAGGCAAGCCGTCCATCCCGCCTTGCGACCCGTCCATGCCCTGCCCCCGGTGAAGCGATCAGCTCATAGAATCGACTGTCCGGTCTTGGCCCAGTCGCTGAGGAATGTTTGGAGACCCTTTTCGGTTAACGGGTGCTTGAAAAGGCTCTCAAAAACCTCGGGCGGTATGGTCGCGCAGTCGGCGCCGGCGATCGCCGCGGCCGCCACGTGGCCCGGATTGCGGATCGAGGCGGCGAGGATTTCAGTGTCGAAGTCGTAGTTGTCGTAGATCGCGCGAATCTCGCTCACCACCTCCATGCCGACGGCGCCGTGGTCGTCCAGCCGTCCGACGAAGGGCGAGATGTAGTTGGCGCCCGCCTTGGCCGCGAGCAGCGCCTGGGCGGCGGAGAAGCACAGGGTGACGTTGGTCTGGATGCCCTCGGCCGCGAACTGGCGCACGGCGATCAGGCCCTCGCGGGTCAGAGGCGCCTTCACCACGACGTTGGTGGCGACTCCGGCGAGCTTGCGGCCCTCGGCCAGCATGGCCTCCGACTCGGTGGCGGCCACCTCGGCGCTCACCGGCCCCTCGACGATGCCGCAAATCTCGGCGATGACCTCCAGCATGGGGCGTCCGGTCTTGGCGATCAGCGTGGGATTGGTGGTGACGCCGTCCACCAGGCCGGTGGCGGCGAGAGCCTTCAGGACGGCCACGTCGGCGGTGTCGAGGAACAGCTGCATTCGGAGACCTCAGGGCTGGGTTGCGCCGCTTGTAGCGGCTGGGCGCCCGAGCGCAAACGTCCGCCCATGAGCCGAATCGCCTCGGTCCTCCTGCCGCTGCCCCTGCCGGAGGCGTTCGACTACGCCGAGCCCGAGGGCATGGCGCTGGCGGTGGGCGACCAGGTGGCCGCGCCGCTCGGCCCCAACCTGCTGCGCGGCGTCGTCGTGGCCCTGCGCGAGGCCGCCGGCGGCAACCGGCCGCTGAAGCCCGTGCAGGCGAGGCTCGAGGAGGCCGCGCTGCCGCAGACCACGCTGGAGTTCGTGCAGTGGGCGGCGCGCTATGCTGTCGATGCGCCGGGCCAGCCGCTGGCGATCGCGCTGCGTGGCGCGCGCGCTCCGAAGGCCAAGCCGCAGCGGGTGCTGGAGCTCACCGGCCAGGCCCCCGCGCGCCTCACGCCCGCGCGGGCGCGGGTGCTGGCCACGGCGAGCACGGGGGCGGCGAGCGCCGCGGCGCTGGCCCGCCTGGCCGGCGTCTCGGCGGGCGTGGTCAAGGCGCTCCTCGAGGAGGGCGCGCTGGCGATCCGGCTCGAGGCGCCCGACCCAGCCTTCGATGCGCCAGACGCGGCGCGGAAGGGCGCCGCGCTGAACGCCAGCCAGGCGGCCGCGGCCGACGAGCTCGAGTCCCTGGCGCGCGCGGGGGGCTTCCAGGTCGCCCTGCTGGACGGGGTCACCGGGTCCGGCAAGACCGAGGTCTACCTGGAGGCCGCCGCCGCAGCCCTCGCCGCCGACCCCGAGGCGCAGGTGCTGATCCTGCTGCCGGAGATCGCGCTCACCCAGGCCGTGATCGATCGGGTGGCGGCGCGGTTCGGGGCCGCGCCGGCGGAGTGGCACTCCGACGTTGCGCCCCCGGCCCGGCGGCGCGTCTGGGAGGGCGTCATCTCGGGCGGCTGCCGGATCGTGGTCGGCGCGCGTTCGGCGCTGTTCCTGCCGTTCCGCAAGCTGAAGCTGATCGTCGTCGACGAGGAGCACGACGCCTCCTTCAAGCAGGAGGAGGGCTTCATCTACCACGCCCGCGACCTGGCCGTGGCGCGGGGCAAGATCGAGGACGCCGCCGTCGTGCTGGCCTCGGCCACGCCGTCGCTGGAGACCCTGCGCAACGCCGAGCAGGGCCGCTACCGCTGGCTCCGGCTCTCCTCCCGCCACGGCGAGGCGCGCCTGCCGGACATCACGCTCATCGACCTGCGCGAGACTCCGCCCGATCCCGGCCGCTGGCTATCGCCGCCGCTGGTCAGGG
>NZ_DATIMC010000005.1:0-14820 GCF_035475775.1 Phenylobacterium sp.
GAAGGGCCTGCTCGGCGGCATGCTGGCGCTGCCCACGTCGGCCTGGCGCGCCGGCCGCTGGAGCGAGGCCGAGGCCCTCGCCGCCGCCCCTGCGCGCGCGCCCTGGCGCCCCGCCGGCGAGGTCGAGCACGGCTTCACCCATTTCACGCTCACGCTGTCGCTGCTGCGCGCCGAGGGCCAGGCCGAAGGCGTCATCTGGACCCGCCGCGTCGGCCTCGAGGCCCTGCCCAGCGTCTTCCTGAAAGCCGCCCGCGCCGGCCTCAACGCGCTCCTCTGAGCTCGCGCGAAGCGCGAGAAGGCGAACCACCGATCACACGGATTTCACGGACTGGCTGATCCGTGATCATCCGTGGAATCCGTGGTTCATTCTTCTAAGCTGGCAGCTCCCTGCGCACCTTGGCGCGGAGCACGTCGATGGGGGCGAGGCCCTTGTCGGACTTGAAATGCCAGTAGGTCCAGCCGTTGCAGGCCGGCGCGGCCTGCACCATCGCACCGACCTTGTGGATCGAGCCGGTGAGCTCGCCCACCGCCAGGCTGCCGTCGGGCCTGACGCGCGCCGACTTCTTGCCTTGCGGGTCGTAGAGCATGTCGCCGGGCCGCAGCAGCCCCGCCTCGACGATCTGGCCGAACGGGATGCGCGGCTCGGACTTCTTCGAGCCGGTGACCGCCAGGTCTTCCGGGCTCGCCGGCGTCACCCGCGCGATCCGCGCCTGCGCGAGCTTGACGTACTCGACCTCGCGCTCGATGCCGATGTAGCGCCGGCCGAGCCGCCTGGCGGCCGCCCCGGTCGTGCCGGCTCCGAAGAACGGATCCAGGATCACGTCGCCGGGCCTGGTCGAGGCCAGGATCACCCGGTGCAGCAGGGCTTCCGGCTTCTGGGTCGGATGCGCCTTGGCGCCCGTCTCGTCCTTCAGCCGCTCCTCGCCGGTGCACAGCGGCAGCGTCCAGTCCGAGCGCATCTGCAGCTCGTCGTTGGCCATCTTCATGGCGTCGTAGTTGAAGGTGTAGCGCTTGGCGCCCCGGCTCTTGACCGCCCAGATCAGCGTCTCGTGCGCATTGGTGAAGCGCGTGCCCTTGAAGTTCGGCATCGGGTTCGACTTGCGCCAGACGATGTCGTTGAGGATCCAGAACCCGAGATCCTGCAGCGCCGCGCCGACCCGGAAGACGTTGTGGTAGCTGCCGATCACCCAGATCGCGCCGTCGTCCTTCAGCACCCGCCGGCATTCCTTCAGCCAGGCGCGGGTGAAGGCGTCATAGCTCTCGAAGCTCTCGAAGCGGTCCCACTCGGCGTCGACCGCGTCCACCTTGGAATTGTCCGGCCGCAGCAGGTCGCCGCCGAGCTGCAGGTTGTAGGGCGGATCGGCGAACACCAGGTCGACCGAGCGGTCCGGCAGCTTCTTCAGCTCCGCCACGCAATCGCCCTGGATGATCCTGTCAACGCCCGCGGTCATCGCCGGAAACCTCTTGCACCAAGAGACTGAATCCTGCCCGGCTTATGGTGAAGGGCCGGTTGACCGACATGGTCAACGGGAGATTAAGCGAGCCACCGCACCCAGGCGCCATGCGGCTGGCACTCGGCGAGCAGCCGCTCCTCGCCGCCCGGCCACAGGCGCAGCCTCACCTCCATGATCGAAAGGTCCGTCGGCCGGGGCTCTATGCTCAGGTGGGCGACGGGCGCCTCGGCGCTCGCCTCCCCGCCCAGCGCTCCGACGGCGGCCATGAACGCGCCTTGCGTCCCCGCCGACAGGTAGGTCCAGAACACCGAATGATAGACGACGCTCGCCGTCCCGGCTCGTGGTCTCACGCGGGCCCGCAGCCAGTCCACGGCGTCGGCTCGCTCGACGGCGACCCCGGTCTCCACCGCCTGGTCGATGGCGGCCCGGATGCGCGCCAGCCGCCCCACCTGGTCCGGCCAGTAGTAGGCGAGGAGCCGCCGGCGCTGGTCCGGATCGGACAGCTCGGTCGGCCGCCGGTCGCAGGCCGCCCGTTCGACGACGCGGACCGGCGCCTCCAGCGGCGGCAGGCGGCCCGACCAGTCGGTGTCCATCCGCACGCGCGCCGCCGGATCGCCCCACGCGCGGCCGGCGAGTTCGTGACGGTAGCTGTCCCACGACAGGTTCAGCCCGGCGCTCGCCGCCACCTCGAAGCAGCGGAGCGGCAGGCCGGTTTCGCGCGCCACGGTCAGGAAGCCGCCCAGCAGGCAGATCGAGCGGCGCACCTCGTTGGTCTGCGGCTCGTGCTCCATGAACCGGGCGAGCCGCGCCGCGTGTTCGCCGATCCGCGCCCGCGCCACGGTCCAGATCCGGACCGGGTCCAGGGCCACGTAGGCCGCGCTCAGCTCGGGCTCCTCGCCCGACAGCGCCAGGTCGTGGATCGCCGCCGCCAGCCTGAGCGGCATGGCGTCGAACATCACCGTCTTCAGGTCTGCCTGCGCCCACGGCCGGAGCAGGGCCGCGGACGGTCCGCCCGCCAGGGCGTCGGCGGCGGCGGCCTCGAGCACCTGGGCGGTCAGCTCGGAGCCCATCGTCCGGCAGACTCCGGCCTGCAGGCGCAGGCCCTCCGTCGCAGCGTCGCTCATGGCTCCCCGATTGGGCGCGGGCGCGGCGCGGTCAAGATTGATTCAGACGGTCAATCCGCTCAGGCGGCGAGCGCGGCGTTCACGTGCGGCTCCAGCGTCTGCAGCAGAACGGCCGGCGAGATCGGCTTGTTCAGGTGCCCGTCGGCGCCGGCGGCGCGGCCGGCGTCCACATGGGTCTGCAGGCAGTTGGCCGAGACGATGTAGATCGGCGTGCGCGACCGCCGGGTCTTCTTCTCCCAGGCGCGGATGCGCCGCGTGGCCTCGAAGCCGTCCATCACCGGCATCTGGATGTCCATCAGCACGGCGTCGAAGGGCTGCGCGGTGATCGCCTCGACGCCCTCGCGGCCGTTCTCGGCCGAGGCGTGCTCGATGCCGACGCTCTCCAGGATCAGCTGCAGCACCTGGCGGTTCACCGCATTGTCGTCCACCACCAGCACCCGGAAGCCGCGTCCCTCGATCTCGGCGGGCTCGGCGAGGGCCGCCGGCTGGGCGGGCTCCAGCGCCGGCGCCTTGAGGGTGAAGCCGAACGCCGCGCCCTTGCCCGGGAGGTTCTCGCCGTCGAGCTCCCCGCCCATCAGGCGCACGTAGTGGGCGCTGATCGCGAGCCCCAGGCCCACGCCGCCATGCCGTCGGGTCGAGCTCGTGTCGCCCTGGCCGAAGCGCTGGAACAGGTCCGCCTTGTGCTTGGCGTCGAAGCCCGGCCCGGTGTCGCGCACCTCGAAGCGCAGGTGCTCGCCCTGCCGCGCGACCGATACCACCACCTCGCCCGCGGGGGTGAATTTCACGGCGTTGCTGACCAGGTTGCCGAGCACCTGGCGCAGCCGGACGGGATCGCAGATCACCTCCTCGCCTGCGCCCTGGCCGATCTCGGCCCTCAGCTCGAGACCCTTGTCGTTCGCCGCGCCCGCGAACAGATCGCAGACGGTGCCGACCAGATCGGCCACCGCCGCCCGGGTCGGCTTCAGCTCGGCCAGGCCCGCCTCCACCTTGGCCATCTCCAGGAGGTCGGCCAGGAGGCCGTTCAGGAGGCTCCCCGACTGGCGGATCACCCCCACCAGCTTGCGCTGGCCGCCCGAGAGCCGCGTCTGGTTCAAGAGGTCGGCGACGCCCAGCACGCCGTTCAGAGGCGTGCGGATCTCATGGCTGATGTTGGCCAGGAACTCGCTCTTGGCGCGGTTGGCCGCCTCCGCCGTGTCGCGCGCGGCGGCCATGGCGGCGGCGTGGGCCTTTTCGTCGCTGATGTCGGTGAACACGGTGACCCCGCCGCCATCCTCGGTGAGGAACGCCTCGTGGCGCAGCCAGCGGCCGTCGGGCAGGTGCAGCTCCGAGGCGCCGGAACTCCGGACCTCGATCTGCGCCGCGCGCTTGGCCGCGCCCTTGGCGGACCGGCCGAACCATCCCGCCTCGCGGGCCGCGGCGATGAAGGCGCTGCGCGGCTGCCCGAGCGCCGCTTCCATTCCGCAGTCGGTCATCAGCCCGGCGAAGGCCTTGTTGAACGCGGTGAGCCGGCCAGCCGGATCGAAGAAGGCGAGGCCCGCCGGCACCACGTCGAGGGCTGCGGCCAGGTTGCTCAGGGTCGCGCGCCGCCCGAGCCGCTCCATCCAGATCAGGCTCGCCGCGGCGCCCAGGATCAGGCTGGCCAGCCCCACCGTGGCCGTCGCCAGCAGCCCGCGCCCGATCACCTCGTGCGGCATCGCGAGCGTCGGGTCGGGCTGCAGGATGACCGCGGTCATGGCGGTGAAGTGCAGGCCCACGATCGCCAGCACCAGCAGGACGGGCGGGACCACGCGCGCCCACGGACCGCGGATCAGGCGCGCCGCCTCGAAAGCGACCATGCCGCCCAGCACGGCCACCACCAGCGAAGCGGTGACGTAGTTCCAGTCCCACAGGATGTGCGCCTGGGTGCGGACGGCCGCCATGCCCGTGAAATGCATGGCCGCGATGCTCAGGCCGGTGAAGCCACCCCCGACCAGCGCGGCGGTCCGCGTCGGGCGGCTCACGGCCGCCGCGAATCCGGCTCCCATGCCGAGCACGGCGATGACCAGCGAAGCGACCGTGGCCCAGGGTTCATAGCCGATCTTGAGCGCCGGCTGATAGGCGAGCTCGGCCGTGAAATGCGTCGCCCAGACGCCGCAGCCGGCGACCCAACCGGTCATCGCCGCCGAGGCCCAGCGGCTGGCGCCCTGGGCGCGCACGCTGCGCGCGAAGAAGCCGAACGCGGAGACGCTGGCGATCGCGCAGATCAGCGCCGCAACGGCCACCAGGCGCAGGTCGTGACCTTGCGTGACGCAGGCCAGAATGGCGAACATCGAGACACCTCAGCAACGGAAGGCGCCGCTACGCTAATCCGCACCCGTTAACCGAATTCGAATTCCGCCCGACCCATGGCGTCGTCGAACGCCATCAGCGGGTCCTTGCCCATCAGCGCCAGCTTCACCGGTCCCCAGGCCATGCGATGGATCTCGCAGGGGCCGAGGCTGAGCAGGGCCTCGGCGTGGATCGGCGCCCGGTAGCCCTTGTGGCTGGCGAAGCCGTAGCCGGGATAGAGCGCGTCCATCTCCACCATCAGCCGGTCGCGGGCCACCTTGGCCAGGATCGAGGCCGCGGCGATCGACTTGGACTTCGCGTCGCCGCCCACCACGGTGGTCACCTCGCAGGGCAGCGGGAAACGATAGTTGCCGTCCACCAGGGCGAAGGCCGGCTTGACGGCCATGGCCTCGATCGCGCGGCGCATGGCCAGCCCGGTGGCGTGCAGGATGTTGAGGCTGGCGATCTCCGCGACCGAGGCGAAGCCCACCCCCCAGGCCACCGCCCTGGCCTTGATCTCGGGCTCCAGCGCCTCGCGCGTCTTGGCCGACAGCTTCTTGGAGTCGTCGAGGCCCTTGGGAACCTTGCGCGGGTTCGTCTCGAGGATCACCGCCGCCGCCGAGACCGGTCCCGCCCACGGCCCCCGCCCGGCCTCGTCGACCCCGCAGACCAGCCCGCCCACGAACGCCTTCTCCAGCAGCAGGGTCGGACCGCGCGCCATGACTAATGCGCCACCGTCGCAGGGTGGGCCGGCGAGGAGGGCTTTGCAAAGCCGGCCCCGTCCTGCCGCTTCGGCGTCATGCCTCCCCCATGCGCTTCAGCGGCTCGTAACGGAAGCAGTTCGTCAGGTGGTCGTTGACCAGCCCCACCGCCTGCATCCAGGCGTAGACGATCACCGGGCCCACAAACTTGAAGCCCTTGGCCTTCAGCGCCTTCGACATCTCCACCGCGAGCGGCGTCTGGGCGGGGACGCCCGTGTCCGCCGTCCAGGCGTTCTGCACGGGCTGGCCATCCACGAAGCTCCAGCAGAAGGCGGAAAAGTCCTCGCCGCGCTCGCGCATGGCCAGGTAGATCCGCGCGCCCTCGATGGCCGCGTCGATCTTGGCGTTGGAGCGGATGATCCCGGCGTTGGCCATCAGCCGCGCGCGCTCGGCCTCGCCGTACCGCGCCACTCGCTCCGGATCGAAGCCCTCGAAGGCCTCGCGGAACGCCTCGCGCTTGCGCAGGATGGTGATCCAGGAGAGCCCGGCCTGGAAGCCGTCCAGCACCAGCTTCTCCCATAGCGCGCGCGCATCGCGCTCCGGCACGCCCCACTCATGGTCGTGGTAGCCCTCGTAGAGCGGATCGCCGGCCATGCCGCGCCAGGTGCAGCGGGGAACATCCATCGCCTGCGACTTTCAGCCGAGCCGGCGGCTCAGGACAAGCCGGCGCGGCGCCGACGGCCCGCGACGGCTTCCAACTGTCGCAGATCGTGGCGTCATGCTGACGCTCTTGCACTGCCGCGTAACAGTGTTACGGCTATGCAATGTGACGGGGTTCAGGGAGGAAGAACCATGCACAAGCAGGTCATCATCCTGAGAGTGACGGCGGCCGCGGCGGTGCTCGCGGTGGCCTCCGGGGTCTGGGCGGCGGACAAGATGGCGGGGATGGGCGCCAAGCCCGCCATGGCCAAGGGCGGCGGCGACGCCGCTCTGATCGCCAGCGCCGAGAGGGCGGCGCCCCCGGCGGTCGCCAAGCGCGCCGCGATCATGGCGATGAGCGCCGACGGCAAGATGCGCCTGCTGCGCAAGGGGACCAACGGCTTCACCTGCATCCCCGACGATCCGCAGACGCCGGGGCCCGACCCGATGTGCGCCGACGCCAACGCCATGGCGTGGATCCAGGCGATGTTCGCCAAGAAGCCGCCGCCGCAGAAGACCGGGTTCATGTACATGCTGGCGGGCGGCACCGACGCCAGCAACACCGATCCCTATGCAGGCAAGCCCACCGGCAAGAACCACTGGGTCGAGACCGGCCCGCACGTGATGATCGTCGGCGACAAGTCGCTGCTCGCCGGCTATCCGGCCGCGCCGGATCCGAACACCGCCGCGCCCTACGTGATGTGGGCCGGCACGCCCTACGCCCACCTGATGGCGCCGGTGAAGTAGCGGCGAGCGCCGGCGGATCGCCCCGCCGCCGTTCTAGCTGAACAGGCCGAGTTCGGTCGCCCAGCGGCCGGTCTCGCCCATCAGCGAGGTGCCTTGCGTCTCGGCGAACTGGTTGAACGCCCAGTACTGGCCGGGATGCAGCGGATCGGTGGAGATCGAGCTGTAGTCGCCCCAGCGGTTGTCGTGCGTCCCGAAGGTGCGGGTGTAGTTCGCCAGGCCCCCCTCCAGCAGCTGCCACCCCAGTGTGGAAGCCCCCGTCGCGGGATCGATCGTCTCCTCGTACGCGCTTGGGAACCCATCGTAGATGGTCCCCGTCTGCGGCGCGCTCGTCGAGAAGCTGATGGCCAGCTCGTCGTTCCCGGTCGCATCCGTGCTCACCGCGACCGACGGATAGAAGGTCCTGAGGCCTGAACCCGAGAAGGCCGTGTTCCCGCTGACGTCGCCCTGGTTGAGCAGCGTCACGTTGCCGGAGGCATCGACGCCCAGCTCGAACCAGTGAGCTGTCGCGTGGCCCGCATCGAGGCCGGTCGTCGGCAGGATCGTGGCCGCAACGTAGAGGTGGCCCCCCTGCATCACCGCCAGGCTCGTGCGGCTGTCGTCGCCGTCGAGGGTGTGGCTGGTTCCGGGCTGCGGGACCGAGATGCCGCCGAAGGTCGTCAGCTGGTCGATCTTCGCCTTGAGGTCGACCGTCTGCTCCGTACCCAGGCTGCCGTTCGGATTGACCTGCACAACGTGGAGCACGTTGTCGCCCGTCACGGGATCCGTCGCCGAATTGTAGGAGACCAGGAATTCACCGGTTCCGTGCGGATCGTAGGTCGGCGCGGCGCTGAAGAAGTCGTCGGTTCCAGTGCTCGGAACCGTCGCCCCCGCCACGCTCGCCGACAGGTTGCTCTCATCCTCCACCCAGAGATGGGTCCCGGTGTAGCTCCCGCCGGAGAAGGCGAACATGTTGGCGGTGATGTAGATGTGGCCGCTGGAGTCCAGCCCGACCTGCGGGAAGTCGGCCCACGAGCCGCCGCCCGCGTTGGCGTCGATGGCCACGGCGTGGAAATCGGCCGCGCCGTGCGGCGTCCCGTTGTTGGAAACCGCGACCAGCAGCTGGCTGGTCTTGTTGGTCGCGTTCTGGTCGACGGCGACGACGATGAACCGGTCGCTGGTCGGATCGTACATGATGTGCGGATCGAACGCGCTGCCCAGGAAGCCGGTGGCGCTCTTGAAGACGTCGTCCAAGGCGAACCCGAGAGCGTGCGGGGTCAGCGTATCGACGCCGGCGGTCCGGTCGAATTCCTCGATCACGCCGTTGACGCCGACCAGGATCGCTTCCTTCCCGGCCGCGGAAGTGCTGTCCGGCGGAATGAAGTAGTTCTTATTGATGGTCGCGTTGGTGTCAAAGGTCGGTCCGGGCTGCGTGTCCGACGCCTGCGTCGGGAAGGTGGTCCCGCCGCCACCACCCCCACCCCCGCCTCCGCCGTGCGTCGGGGGCTTCAGGACATGGTCGAGGACGTGGGTCTCGGTGGCGGCCTGCTCCCAAGGAAAGTCGCCGCCCGCGCCGGAGTCGTTCTCGACGAGTGCGTTGTGGTCAGGGTCGATGTCGCTGGTGATGACTGGCACTGGATTCCCCCAAGCCCCTGATTCGCGCCGCCACGGATGCTGGCCCGAACATGGCGAACAAGAAGTGAAGAACGCTGTAAGCTGAAAGTCCAGCCGATACACGCCGCGGGAGAACTGCGGCCCGGCGTCACGCGTCCCGGCGGTGGAGCCAGGGCGGCCGCTCGACCTGCACGGAGCGGCCGTCGACGCTCAGGGCCGCGCCCTCGATGCGGTCGAGCCGCACCAGCGCCATCGCCCGGCCCTCACCGCCCGAGAGCACCTCGCCCGCGCGCCGCTCGCCGGCCAGCAGCTCGGCGCCGAACGCCAGCGGCGCGCCTTCGAAGGCGATCGGCAGCATGCGGTTCTTCACCTGCCCGCGCCGTTTCATGCGCGAGGTGGTCTCCTGGCCCACGAAGCAGCCCTTCTGGAAGTCGATCCCGTTCAAGAGGTCGAAGTCGGCCTCGATGGGGTAGGTCTTGTCCGAGCCCCAGTCCGCCGGCCCAGGCACGCCCAGCGCCAGGCGATGCGCATCGTAGTCGGCCTCGGTCCCGATCGCCGCGCCGTCGGGCGCCGCCGCCGCGTACCCGCGCCACCCCAGCTCCCCCAGGCGCGGATCGCGCACCCAGCTTCCGCTCACCCCCGCGAAGGCGGGGGCCCAAGCCGAGTCGGCTGCGGACGATCCGCCGTTTGGATTCCCGCCTGCGCCGGAATGAGCGGATGAAAAGGCCGCCGCCACCGGAACCTCCGCCGCCGCGATCTCCACCTTCGCCCGCAGCCGGTAGATCGCCAGCCGCTGGATCAGGGCCTTGCGCTGCGCGGCCTCGACGTCCAGCCGGCAGCCGTCCTCGCGGCCGAGGATGATCATGTCGTGCAGCAGCCGCCCCTGCGGGGTGAGCAGCGCCCCGAATCGCGCCTCGCCGGGCGCCAGGCTCGCCACGTCCTGGGTGAGCAGGTTCTGCAGGAAGTCGCGCCAGGCGGGGCCGCCGACCGCGATCAGCGCGCGGCTCGGCAGGGGTGCAAAGGTCAGCTCGGCCGTCATCTGCGCAATTTGGGCCCGCGATGAGTGGAGCGCCAGCCGCGAGCGCCCTATAGAGGGACGGCATGGCGCGCGGGCCCTTCCCGATTCTGTTCATCACCTCGACGCGGATCGGGGATGCGGTGCTGTCCTCGGGGCTGATCAAGCGGCTGACCGACGAGGTGCCGGGCGCGCGCTTCACCATCGTCGCCGGGCCCGAGGCCGCGCCGTTGTTCTCCGAGGTCCCCGGGCTCGACGAGCTGATCGTGTTCGCCAAGCAGAAGGACGGCGGCCACTGGTTCGACCTCTGGCGCAAGGTCCGCGGCCGCCGCTGGGGCCTGATCGTCGACCTGCGCGGCTCCGGGATCTCGCGGTTCCTGTCGGCCAAGCGCCGCGCCATCCTGCGCCGCCAGCCAGGGCCTCCGGCGCACAAGGTGATCGAGGCCGCCCGCGTGCTGCGCATCGAAGACGAGCCCGCGCCGCCGTTCATCTACACCTCGCCCGAGATCGAGGCCTATGCCGACGAGCTCACCGCCGGGACCGGGCCGATCCTGGCCGTCGCGCCGGCCGCCAACTGGGTCGGCAAGACCTGGCCGCTCGAGCGGTTCAGCCAGGTGGCCATCCGCCTGCTGCGCCGGCCCGGCGCGCCGATGGCCGGCGGGCGGCTGATGGTGGTCGGCGGCCGCGGGGAGCAGAACCTCGGCCGCGACCTCAAGGAGGTGGTGGCCCGCGGCCAGCTCATCGACATCGCCGGCAAGGTCGACCTGCTCACCGCCTACGCCTGCCTCAAGCGCGCGCGGCTGTTCATCGGCAACGATTCCGGCGCCATGCACCTGGCGGCCACGGCAGGCATCCCGACGCTCGGCCTGTTCGGCCCCTCCGACGAGCGGCTCTACGGCCCCTATGGGCCCAACGCCCGGGTGGCGCGCACCGCCCGCAGCTTCGCCCAGATCGAGGCCCAGGATCCGAAGCTCAACCAGGCCCTCTGCCACATGATGGACCTGAGCGTGGAGACCGTCTCGCACGTCGCCGAGGAGCTGCTGGCCGAGACCCAGCCGGCCGAGCGCGAGGCTGCCGATGGCTGAGACCTTCGACCTGATCGTCAGGGGCGGCGAGATCGTCAACCACGCCGGCCGCGGCCCGGCCGACGTGGGCGTGCGCGGCGGCAAGGTGGCGGCCATCGGCGACCTCGCCCAGTCCTCCGCCGGCGAGGTGTTCGACGCCAGGGGCCTCACCGTGCTGCCCGGCGTCATCGACACCCATGTGCATTTCCGCGAGCCTGGGCTGGAGTGGAAGGAGGATCTCGAGAGCGGCTCCCGCGCGGCCGTGCTGGGCGGCGTCACCGCCATCTTCGAGATGCCCAACACCGAGCCCAACAGCACCGACGCCGATGCGCTCGCCGACAAGCTCGCCCGCGCCAGGGGCCGGATGCATTGCGACCACGCCTTCTACGTCGGCGGCACGCACGAGAACGCCGAGTTCCTGGGCGAACTGGAGCGCCTGCCCGGCTGCTGCGGGGTCAAGGTGTTCATGGGCGCCTCCACCGGCACGCTGCTGGTGCAGGACGATGCGGGCATCGAGGCCGTCCTCTCCCACGTCAACCGGCGGGCCTCCTTCCACTCCGAGGACGAGTACCGCCTGGCCGAGCGGCGGCCGCTGGCCCGCACCGGCGACTGGACCAGTCATCCGGAGGTGCGCGACGCGCAGGCCGCCATCCAGTCGACCGAGCGGCTGGTCCGCATCGCCCGGCGGCTCGGCAAGCGCATCCACGTGCTGCACGTCTCCACGGCCGAGGAGATCGTCTACCTCGCTGCGCACAAGGACATCGCCTCGGCCGAGGTCACGCCCCAGCACCTGACCCTGGCGGGCCCGGAGGCCTACGAGCGGCTGAAGGGCTACGCCCAGATGAACCCGCCGATCCGCGGGGCCGAGCATCGCGCGGGGCTCTGGGGGGGCGTCGCCAACGGCGTCGCCGACGTGCTGGGGTCCGATCACGCGCCGCATACATCGGAAGAGAAGGCCAGGCCCTATCCCGCCTCGCCGTCCGGCATGCCGGGGGTGCAGACCCTGCTGCCGGTCATGCTGACCCACGTCGCCGAGGGCCGCCTCACCCTGGAGCGCCTGGTCGATCTCACCAGCCACGGCGCGAACCGCCTGTTCGGCCTCGCCGACAAGGGCCGCCTGGCCGTGGGCTACGACGCCGACCTGACGATCGTCGACCTCGATGACCGCCGCCCGTTCCGCCACGAGGACATGGCCAGCCGGGTCGGCTGGACCCCCTTCGTCGGCATGGAGGCCAAGGGCTGGCCCATGGCCACCGTGATCCGCGGCGCCGTCGTGATGCGCGACGGCGAGGTCATCGCGCCGCACCGGGGCGAACCGGTGCGGTTCCAGGAGACGCTCGCCGGATAGCGGGAGGATCGCCGCTCGGCGAACGCCGGTTGCGGGGATGATGAAACGGCGCTTAGCTTCGCCTGAGAGAATTCAGGAGCCGCCGCCATGGCCGCCACGCCCTCGACCGAGAAGCCCGCCTACCTGGGCCTGCTCAACGCCATCTCGCTCGCCGAGTCCCGCGCCGGCCAGTATCTCGAAGCCTGGGCCGAGGTCACTCCGGACCAGGACCTCGCCGGCACGCTCCGCCTGGTGGCCGCGCGCGAGCGGAGCCATGGCGAGGTGTTCTGCCGCCGCCTCGCCGAGCTCGGCTATACGCTGAGGCCCAAGCGCGATCCGGCCGACGGCGAGCGGCTGGCGAAGTTCGCCGATCCCCGCATCCCCGACCTGGAGAAGGTCGGCCCCGAGCGGAACGGCGAGGCGCGCGACACCTTCGGCGACATCAGGGCCAAGATGGCCGATGGCCACTACGATCCGATGACCTGCAACCTCCTGCAATGGTACATCGCCGAGGAGGAAGATTCCGGCCGCCGCCTGCGCGAGGCCTACGCCTGCGTGCGCGACAAGGCGAACGGCCGCCGCACGAAGCCGAACGGCGCGGACGCCGCCCCGGCCAGCGCCGACGCCGAGGCGATCATGGCCTGCATGACCCAGGGCTTCGCCCGCCTCGAGAAGTCGATCGAGAAGCTCGCCAAGGCGGTGCGCTGAGGCCGCGGCGCCGGCCTCTATGCCGGCTTCTTCACGAACGGGGCCGACAGGATCAGCTGGACGTCGTCGCCGACGATGACCGGCGCGTACTTGGTGATCCCGAAATCGCTGCGCTTGATCTCACCCGTGGCGTCGAAGCCCACCATGTAGGCGTGGCTCAGCGGGCTCGGACCCGCGCCCTTGAACCTGGCGTGCAGCACCACGGGCTTGGTCACCCCGTGCAGGGTGAGCTCGCCCGCCACGTCGGCGCTCTGGGGTCCGGTGGGGGTGATCCTGGTCGAGCGGAAGGTCATGGTCGGGAACTTGGCCGCGTCGAACCAGTCCGCGCCCTTCAGCTCCTTGTCGAGCACGGCGTTGGTCGTCGAGATGGTGTCCACCGGCACCGAGACCTCGAGCTTGCTGGCCGCCGGGTTCTTCGGGTCCAGCGTCAGCGTCCCCGACGCGTGGTTGAAGTCGCCGTACCAGGTCGAGTTGCCGGTATGGCTGACGGCGAACAGCACGCGCGTGTGGATCGGCTCGATCGCGTAGGTTCCCGCCTGTACGCCGGCGGGCGCGGCGGTCTGGGCCAGCGCCGCGCCCGCGGCCAGGGCCGCGGCGATCACGGCGGGCAGGGCGACGGATCGGGGGTTGGGTGTCATGGCGTCCTCCCAGTCGTTCCATGTCCCCCTCGCTACGCCAGATAGCGCCGCCGGCGAGCTTGGCAAGGCTCACCGACCGCCGTCGTCCGGGCTATGACGGCGGTACGCAACAAAGGGGTCGTTCGGCGGACTCGCGGCCTACGCCGTCGAGATCGCTCGCCGCCGCCTCATCACGGGCGCTCGGCCCTTGCTGAGGCCGCTGGCGAGGGAACGGCGGCCGCACCGACAGCCCCTTCGGCCGAAGACGACGCTGACTGGCCGCTCCCGATCGGGCCGCCTGGGACGGCTCCGACGAGACGCTCGCCCGCAAACACCTCGACGACGGAGCAGGTTTGGTGCTCCGTGAGGAGCTTCTGGGCCCAGACCAGGGCGCCGTCATCGGAGGCGAGCTCCTGGGCTTCCAGGCAGACGGGGGAACCGTCGGCGCGCCGGCAATGAAACGTGTAGAACGGCAAGGCAGGGGCTTCGCCGGTCGTCCAGGCTGACGCGCCATCCGCCGAGACAAGGCCGGAGCCGGCCTGCGCACGATCGGCGGTCATGCGGGCGTCCGGCTGACGACGCCGGCTCCTTCGGGTGTGACAGCGGGGACGGCGGCCACCTGCCAATCGCCTGCGGCTGCGCGCTCGAAGGCGCAGTGGTGCGCCTGGACGACGTCGCGGACCTGCGCCTCGGGGCGGCTGTCCGCCGCGTAGCTGCACAGCGCGACGATGCGGCGGCCGCTGAATCCTGCGCTCACGGCGCGTTCGTACGCCATGAACCCAGGCCAGTCCGCGGGCGCGAGGACGCTCATGTTCCCGCCGATGCGAAGGCCGTTGTAGCCATCGGCCAACGCGCGCTCCTCCTCCCGCAGCCACAGACCCAGCACATCGGCGCCCGTGGGGCGCCCCGAGTTCGCGCGCCACTCGTCGAAATCGCGAACGCGAAGCGCGCCGGCCGCGAGGGCTTCATCGACGCCGCCACAGTGCGGTCGCAGCGCCTCGATCGCCTCGATCGCCGGCAGCGGCGGCGCGGTGATCCACAAGCAGCGCTCGTTCCGGGCGAGCCCGGCCGCGAAGAACGGCGCGAGCGCCGCGGCGAGTTCCTCGCGGCTGTCGTAGACGTGGCAGGCGTGCATCCCGAAGGGGATCAGGTCGATGCCCGGCAGGCCGCAGTGAGTGGTGTGGGACAGGCTCGTCATGATCCGCGCAGGAGGTCCTGGGTGCTGGTGATGAGGACGCAGGTGCAGCCCGTCTCGCTCCAGACGCGCTCGTCGCTCGCGCCGGGCGGCCCGTAGTTGTAGTCGCCCGGGAAGAGCTTGCGCTGGTCGATCCACAGCTCGCCCTCGAGCAGGTGCAGCTCCTCGACCCCGGCATGGGTGTGGGGCGGATAGCTCGCGCCGGGGGCCAGGCGCACCAGCATGCTCACCCGGCGCCGCTCCGCATCGTCGGCCAGCAGCTTGCATTCGAT
>NZ_DATIMC010000006.1:0-22289 GCF_035475775.1 Phenylobacterium sp.
GGGTTCCTGATGACCCGTGGCTCCGAACGTCCGGCCGCCTCGCCGCCGCGGCCGCCCCTCCGGGTGGAGGTCGCCTCGGCCGCCCCGGCTGCGCCCGCGCCCGGTCCGATCGATCCCCTGCCGAGCGTCGCGGCCACGCAAGCCGAAGCGGCCACGCCCGCGCCGATGCAGGCGCGGCCGGAGCGGGCGCTGACGAGATCGCCCCGCGCGGCGCCTCACGCCGGACCGGCGCCCGACGCCTATGCCCGGATCACGGCCGCCGACCGACGGCTGCGCGACGCCTACGCGGCGGCCATCCGGGCAGGGACGCCCCGGCGCGCGCTGGTGTCGTACCGCGACCGTTGGGAGGCGATGCGCCGCGCGCGGGCCCACGATCCGCGGCGGCTGGCGGCGGGCTATGGCGCCCTCGCCGCCGAGATCGAGCGGGCCGCCTGGCGAGCCCGGCGGGACAACCAGGACCTGGCTGCGCGCACGTCCTGGCGTCCGCGCTACGCCCCGTGGTGGTCGTGATGCCGCGGGCGCCGGGTCCGCGCCTGACCGACGGCCGGCTGATCTATGCGATCGGCGACGTGCACGGCTGCTACGAGTTGCTGCGCGACCTGCTGGCGCTGATCGCGCGCGACGATGCCGGGCGCGGCGGACGCGGGCGGCCGCTGCTCGTCTTCCTGGGCGACTACGTCGACCGCGGCCTGCAATCGGCGCGGGTGGTGGAGGCCTTGGTCTGGCTGCAGCGACGCCCCGATCTGGAAGTGCGGCTGCTCAAGGGCAACCATGAGCAGGCGCTGCTGGAATTCCTAGACGCTCCGGAGCGGGCGGGGCTGTGGCTCGGCTTCGGCGGGGCCGAGACGCTCGCGGCCTATGGCGTGATCCCACCGCGTGCCGACGACCGACCCTGCGAGTTCGTGCGCGCCCGGGACGAGCTTCTCGATCGCATGCCGGCGGCGCACCTGAAGCTGCTGCAGGGCCTGGAGCTCATGGTCGAGGCCGGCGACTATGTCTTCGTCCACGCCGGCGTGCGCCCGGGCGTCCCTCTGGAGCGCCAGACCGAGCGCGACCTCCTATGGATCCGCAAGGGCTTCCTCGACGCGGCCGGGCCGTTCGAGAAGGTGGTCGTCCATGGCCACACCTGGGAGGGCGAGGCGCCCCAGCTCCTGGCGCATCGCCTGGGGCTGGATACCGGCGCCTACGCGACGGGCGTGCTCACCGCGCTGCGGCTTTGCGACGGGGAGCGCGAGGTGCTGCAGGCCCGGCGGCCGGTGGAGGACGTCTGGACGCGCCGGCCGCTCGCCGATCTGGCCGCGGCGGCCGAGCGCGCGCGGGAGACCAGCCCTCAGTCCTGATAGTAGCCGCTCCAGTCGACCTCGCCCTTCAGGCGTCCGACGACCCGCCGCGCGCGACGGCGGGTGAGCAGCCACGCATTGTAAGCGGCGGCTAAGGCCGCGGCGACGATGACGCTGCGCGTAAGCCCATAGCTGAACACCAGAAGCAGAAGGCTGGTCGTGATCCAGAAGACGATGGCGCGGACGTCTCGTGCCCTCATGCGACGCTTTCCCGATGATCCGCCGTCCCGCGCATGCAACGGTCGGCGGACGATCTGGGTCCCTTGCAGCCGCCGATCTTATTCGGCGCGGCTATGGCCGAAGCTGGCGGATGCGCCGCGCGCCTCGGGCGAAGCTGCCGAGCGCCAGCAAGCGGTCGTCGCCCCGGCACACCTCGACGCCCAGGTGATGGCGGCTGGCGAGCAGCAGGGCCACCGCCTCGCGCCGCGCCTGCGCCTCGTCGTCTGACGCGATCAGGAGGAGGGTGGGAACCGAGTAACGGTCATCGTCGACGAAGATCTCGAATGCGCTCATAGGCCCTGCCGTCTCGCTTCCTGGCCTCTGCCCCGCCGCAGCTTCGGATGATCCTGCGACGCCAACCTCTCCACACAGAGAACTCCCACCCGGGCCAGAAATCAACTCAAATATCCATCCACGTCTTCCGATTACTGACAGTTTGTAAATTTATACATGATCAGTACCTGACTTAAGCGGCGCAGCTTGCCGGCCCGGCGCCAGCGCCGCCAGTTGAGCAAGAAACCCAAGTTGAGGTTGTGCGTTGAGCGCCCTGAAGCGCCCATTTGCGCGCCGGTCAGGAGATTGAGAACATTGGAGAGGGGTCCATGTCTGAGCTGAACCGCGACGAACGGCTGCAGATCATGCTGAGCGAGGACGAGCTGAGCGCCCTGGATGACTGGCGGTTCGCGCGCCGCATGCCGAGCCGCGCGGCGGCGGTCCGGGAGCTGTTGAAGCGCGGGCTGGCCGCCGAGGGTTATGGCCAGGTCGACGGGCGGTCCCGGTCACGCGATTTCGGCGTGCTCGACGATTCCGGCTCGGGGACGGGGGCGGAGGGCTGAACGCCGAGGCAGGGACGGCCTAGAGCAGCTTGAGGAAGCTCGGGTCGCGGAACGGCTCGCCGGGCCGCAGGCGCTGGTGGAAGCCCTTGATCGGGGGCCCAGCCCCGCCCTCGCGCGGATCGTAGACGGCGTCCTGGCCGAAGAAGCGCAAGGTCAGCGTGCGCCGCCGCATGCCGCCGTGGGTGGCCGCCCCGCCGTGCAGCGTCTGAGGGTGGAACACGATCACGTCGCCCGGCTCCACGGCCCAGGCGACGATGTCCCAGTCCGACCGCGCTTTCTCGATGTCGGGCAGCCGCGGCAACGACGAATTCGGGTGCAGCGGATGGGTGTCGTCGCCCGGCTTGAACGCTGAGCCGTTGTAGAGGACCCCGCGGTGGGAGCCGCGCACGAACTCCAGGGAATCCGCCGCACCGAGCGCATCGAAGCTGATCCAGACCACCGCCAGATCCTCGCCGGCGATGGCGAGGTAGGACGAATCCTGGTGCCACGGCGTGCGCCGGACCTCGCCGCCTTGCTTGAGGAACACCTGCTCATAGAAGAACCAGACGTCGGGCGTGTCCCAGAGCGCGGCGACGTGGGCCGGGATCGGCGAGGCCTGCAGCATGCCGCGATAGCCGCTGAGGGCCTCGGGGTTGAAGAGGTCGTTGTAGAAGGTGACGTCCGGGGTGTGGCGGTCCTTCGAGGCGCCGGGGCCGGGGTGGGCCAGGCTCCACTCGTAGGCCGCCAGGGTTGCGGCGAGCTGGTCCGCATCGAGCGCGCCGGGAAGCTTGACGACGCCGTCGCGGCGGTAGGCCTGGCGCAGGGCCGGCCAGTCGTATGCGGCGGCCGAGGTCATGCCTACAGCGCCAGGGTGAAGCCGCCGTTCACCGGATAGGTCTGGCCGGTGATCCAGCTGCTCGCGTCCGAAGCCAGGAACAGCGCCATGTTGGCGATGTCGGTGGGCTCGCCGGGCCGGCGGACGATGTAGCGCTCGAACTGCCGCTTCATGCGCTCGGGATCGGAGAACATGCGCACGGTCGCCGGCGTCCGGGTGGCGGCGATGGCGATGGAGTTGGCCGTGACGCCGTAGCGCCCGAGGCTGCGGGCGACGCCGCGCGTGAAGCCCGCCGCTCCGGCCTTGGCACCGCCGTAGATCTCCAGGCCCGCATCGCCGTAGCGGCCGGCGTCGGAGATGATGGTGATGATGCGGCCCGGCGCCTGGCGGGCGATCATGCCCGGGACCACCGCGCTGACCGTGTGGATCACGCCGTAGAAGTTGACGCCGATCGCCGCGTTCCAGACCTCCGGGCCCACCTCCCAGAACGGCTTGCCCATGCCCTCCTGCGGCGGGTTCGCGCCCATGTTGCCGGCGTTGTTGACCAGCACGCCCACCGGCCCGAGCTCTTCGGCCGTCCTGGCGACCATGGCCTTGACCTGTTCGAAGTCGGTGACGTCGGCCTGCACGGCGAGCGCCTTGCCGCCCGCGGCCTTGATCTCCTCGACGACCGCCTCGGCGCGCTCCTGGAAATAGTCGTTCACGGCGACGCCGCCGCAGTCGTGCGCGGCGAGGTGCAGCGCGATCTGGCGGCCCACCCCCTGCCCGGCCCCGGTGACCAGCGCCACGCGCCCGCCGAGGCTCAAGATGTCGTCCATCGCGTCTCTCCCTGGTGTCCTTGGGCTCAGTCCGGATCGAACCGGCTGACGATGCGGCGCCCGCGCTCGTCCCGGCGCGTGGCGATCCCGGCTCCGAGCGGCTCGGCCTGCGCCATGGCGGCGGCGAGGCTGGGATCGTCGGGATCGCTCATGGCGCAGAAGCGCTCGCCGGCGGCGGTCCGGCAGACCAGCGTCGCGACGGGCGCGCCGCGGCCATAGTCGATCGTGTAGCTTTCGACGACGCCTTCGCTTGCGTCGTCGGGCGCCGCGGCCGGCGCGGCCCAGCTCTCCACCTGCGCCTGCAAGGGGGCGGACGAGAGCCCGCGCCATTGCGCCGGCTTGCTCGAATAGACGCCCACCGAATACTTCGACAGGAAGCCGCCGTTCGCGCCGACGAAGCCGTAGGCGCCCGGCCGCTCGCGCAGGCCGCGCACGGCGCTGGCGATGGCATGCATGGAGTAGTTGTTGCCGGCCCCGCCGAAGAACGGCAGCCCGCCGGTGAGCGTCAGCGGCCGAGGATCGTCCGGTCGCAGGCCGAGCTCGTCGCGCACGTCGAAGACCGCGATCGGAAAGCAGGAGTAGAGGTCGATGAGGGCCACCTCGTCGACACCGATCCCGGCTGAGGCCAGCGCCGCGCGCCCCGCCAGTCCGGCCGCCGGATAGGCCGCGAGGTCAGCCCGATCGAGCGGCTTGCGCTCGGCGACGTCGGCGGCGCCGTGCAGATAGACCCAGCGGTCCTGCGGGACGCCGAGTTCGCGGGCCTTCTCCGCCGAGGCGATCAGCACGGCGGCGCCCTGGTTGGTCTGGTCGCGCGAGACCATCCGGCGCGGGAAGGGATCGGCGACCATACGGTTGCGCTCGGAGATCGTGGCGAGCGCAGGCGCGTCGAACACCTCGTGGCTCATGGCGTGGGGGTTCTGGGCGGCGACCTTGGTGAACGGGGCGAACAACTCGCCCATCTCCAGGGCGTAGGCCTTGCGGTCCAGGCCGCGCCTGGCGCGCCGGGCGTTCTCGAACACGGCGTAGTGCTGGATCGCGGTGCGCACGCCATGGCCGTTGAGCTCGGGCGAGACCAGCGTCTCCATGCCGTAGCCGCGGTCCTCGAGGCCGCCCTCGATCGTCTCGCTCCAGTCGCGGGTCTCGCCCTGGCCGAGCAGGTGGCGCAGGGTGGAGATCGCCTCCGCGCCGCAGATCAGGGCGAGCTCCATCTCGCCGCGCGCGACGGCGCCGGCGAACTCGTTGACCAGGTGCTGCGGCCCCTGGCCGCCGACCGGCTCCAGGATCGCCCGCTTCGGATCGGCGCCGATGCGCCTGGCGACGGAGCGCGGGAAGTTGTTCGAGCGGCCGAACGGCGATTGCGCGTTGGGGCCCGAGGTCTCGAACTGCCGCACCGCCGCCACGACCCCGATCTGCGGCGCGACCGGAATGCGCGCCTTGGCATCGTCGAGCGCCGCCTGGGCCGCGCGGGCCGCAAGCTCGACGGGCGACAGGCCTTCGTAGCCGGGCTCCCCGATCCGCTCCGAGGCTTCGCCCACCCCGATGATCACTGGCGTACGCGCGTCCACGCGGCCTCCCCTGCTCTGGTCGTCCGGCCGGAGCCTAGCGGGCTGACGCGACGGCGCCCAAGCGCGACCGCGCGACGGCTACTGGGCCGGCCGGATCGCCGCGGCCGTCTCGCTGTTGATCTCCTCCAGCGAGCGCGCGCTGGTCTCGGGCACCAGGAGCTGGGTGCAGATCGCGCCTGCCACCGAAAGGGCCACCAGGATCAACATGGTCGAGATTTCGCCGATCGCGCCGAACAGCAGCGGAAAGGCGAAGCCGCTGATCGCCGCGCCGATGCGGCCGCCCGCGACGGTGATCGCCTGGGCGACGCTGCGGATGCGGGTGGGCGCGAGCTCGACGCCGAACACCCCGGCGCCGGACACCAGGCCCGGGCCCGTCTGGGAGACGTTGAACAGGCCGTAGACGATGAAGGCCAGGGCCGGCGCGCCGGCCAGCTTCGAGCGCAGCATGGCGAAGATGATCAAGAGCACGGCGGAGATGGCGAAGCCCCAGACCTGCAGCGGCTTGCGCCCGATCCTGTCGATCAGGAACCAGGACATCAGCAGCGAGGCCGGCACCACGAACACCAGCTCGATCAGCAGCGTGAAGTCGACGGGGCCGAGCCCCATGCCCTTGGCGATCAGCGAGGGGCCGAACAGGATCGTGGCATAGACCACCAGGTCGTAGATCATCCACAACAGCGCGCCCGAGAAGATCCATCGGGCGTGGGCGGCGAACACCTCGCCGAAGGGCCGGGTGTCGGCCGAAGGCGCCGCGACCTCCTGCCCGCCGATCTCGGCCATCACCTTGCTGGCCTCGGCCCGGTTGGCTTCGAGCCTGGCCAGGAAGCGCGCCGTCTCGGGCATGCGGCGACGGAAATAGAGCACCGCCAGGGCGGGGATGGCGCCCGCCCCGAGCACGAGCCGCCATTGCAGGTCCGGGGCCACGTGCAGCGCCTGCAGCAGCAGCGTGAACACCGCCGCGACGAGCGCGCCCACCGGCCACATGGTCCCGAAGCCAAGGCCCAGCGCGCGGCCGCGGTCGGCCCGGTTGGAGTGCTCGGCCATGATCACCGGCGAGAGCACGTAATCGGCGCCGACGCCGAGGCCCAGGATGAAGCGCAGCACGATCAGCCACGCCAGATTCGGCGCGAACGCCTGGGCGAAGGCCGCCAGGCCGAGGATCAGCACGTCGTAGCCGTAGAACCGCTTGCGGCCCCACTGGCCCAACACCCCGAACACCATTGCGCCGGCCGCCGCGCCGACCAGCGCCGAGGCGGCCAGGAGCGCGCTGTCCACGCTGCTCAGCGTGGCGGTGCCGAACGAGGCCAGCACCAGCGGCAGCACGAGGCCGATGGAGGACAGGTCGTAGCCGTCGCAGAACACGCCCAGGCCGGTGGTCAGGATCGCGCGCCAGTGGAAGGCCTGGAACCGCTGCTCGTCGAGCACCGAGAAGTCGCTGTCGCTCAAGTCGCGATCTCCGAACGCGGGCCCGATCGGACGCCTGCGAGTCCGATCTTCGCCGGCATCATCCGGGTCGCGCCGCCGAAGGGCAACACGATTGCGCCGCTCGAGAGGCGAGGGAAGCATGACCGGCGGCGCCGTGATTGGCGGTTCGCATCAAGCCCTTGCGGCCGAGGCTCTGTCCGCAGGGCCGCTTGAGCCGGAGCCGCCGGGCCGATAACCTCGCAATGTCGGGAGAGCCTGGGCGGATGCGAATCGCCACCTGGAACGTGAATTCGGTCAATGCGCGGCTGGGGACGGTCGTGCGCTGGTTCGAAGAGGCCAAGCCCGATGTCGCATGCCTGCAGGAGATCAAGTGCGTCGACGAGAAGTTTCCGGCCGAACCGTTTGAACGACTTGGCTATAATCTCGCGATTCACGGCCAGAAGAGCTACAACGGCGTGGCGATCCTCTCGAAATTTCCGCTGGACGACGTCCGCCGCGGCCTGCCGACCCATCGCGAACATGGCGGCGACGGCGATGACCACGCCCGCTACGTGGAGGCGGTGGTCTCGGGACCGCGGCCGGTGCGCGTCGCCTCCATATACCTGCCGAACGGCAACCCGATCGGGACCGAGAAGTTCGGCTACAAGCTGTCCTGGATGGGCCGGCTGCGGGCGCATGTCCGGGCGCTCCTCGACTTGGAGGAGCCCCTGGCCCTGCTCGGCGACTACAATGTCATCCCCGAGCCGCGCGACGCCGAGCACCCGGCGAACTGGACCTCCGACGCCCTCTTCCAGCGCGAGAGCCGCGAGGCCTTCCGGTCGCTGAAGTGGATGGGCCTCACCGACGCCTACCTGGAGGTGAACGGCGCGCCGGGCGGCTACACCTTCTGGGATTACCAAGCCGGCGCCTGGCAGAGGAACAACGGCATCCGCATCGACCACGCCCTGCTCTCCCCGCAGGCCGCCGACATCCTGCGCGGCGCCTCGATCCACCGCGACGTGCGATCCTGGGAAAAGCCCTCCGACCACGTCCCGCTGGCCATCGAACTGGAGACCTGAAGATGGCCGATCGCGACCCGAGCCAAAGCCTCGTCGGCGCCGACTACCAGGCGATGGCGGCCTTCCGGCACGCCTTGCGCCGGTTCGCCGCGTTCAGCGAGAACGCGGCCCATTCCGTCGGCCTGACCCCACAGCAGCACCAGGCGCTGCTCGCCATCCGCGCCCACATAGGCGCAGAGCCGATGACGATCAGCGAGCTCGCGGAAGCCTTGCTGATCAAGAACCACAGCGCGGTGGGCCTCGTGGCGCGCCTGGTGGAGCGGGACCTCGTCACCCGCAACCCCTCGCCGCTCGACCGTCGCCGGATCCTCCTGCGGCCGACCGCCGAAGCCGAAGTGTTGCTGGAGCAGGTGGTCGCCACCAACCTTCGCGAGCTTTCCGCCAGCGCGCCGATCTTCCGCGAGTTGCTGAAGACGCTGCGTCGGCTGACGGATGAGCCGACGCCTGCAAAGCCGGCCGCCGCAACCCGCCGCGCGCCGAAATAGGCGCTGGGCGAGCCTGCGAGCCGGGGTCTAGGTCAGACTCAGGCTTGGGCGTAGCTTCGCGCCATGGGCGAGATGACGAGGCTGCTGCTTCTGGTCGTCGTGGGGGGCCTGGGCCTGACCCTGGCCGGCGCCGCTGCAGCCTGGTCCATGGACGAGAGCCGGCGCGTCTCGCGGGGACTGCGCAAGGTGCTTGGCGAGGCGCCTCACGCCCAGCTGATCGCCCGTGGCCGCGGCCGAGGCGTCGGCTTCAACTTCAGCAAGAACCTGCTGGCGGTCGCCTGGGACGGCGGGGCCTGGTGCCTGATCTATGGCGTGGACGAGCTGATCGGGGCGGAACTCGTCGCCGACGGCCAGGTGATGGGCCGCGTGCACCGCGGCGAGGCCCGCCGCGCGCTGGACAGCCTGGTCGGCGCCGAGCGGCTGGTGCGGCTGCGCCTGCTGTTCAGCGATCCGGCCCATCCCGACTTCGATCTCGACCTCTGGATGGCGGCCGACCCGGCCCGGCGCGGCTGGCCGACGGCCGCGGAGGCGATGGAGGAAGCCAACCGCTGGCTGGCGCGCACCGAGGCCCTGTTCCGCCGCCCGCTGCCCCGCCGGCTGGCGCCGGTGGTCGCCGCCGCGCCGCCGCCGGCGTCTGAGCCGGAGCCGGAGCCGGAGCCGCCGCAGGTCGCCGATGCGCAGCCGCCGCCGTTCGACCCCGAAGACGACGAACGCTTCACCTTCTGAACCGACACGCCAACTCCGCCCGGGGGACTTCGCATGAGCTTGCTGATCGCCGCGGCCGCCACCTTCGTGCTGCTGCACCTGCTGATCTCCGGCACGCGCCTGCGCGACGCGCTCGCCGCGCGCATCGGGGAAGGCCCCTACATGGGCCTGTTCAGCCTGGCCTCGATCGCGGCCCTGGTCTGGCTGGGGCTCGCCTACGCCGGCGCCCGCGGCTCGGCCGCCGACGAGGTGTTCTGGGGAATCACGCCGGCCACGCGCTGGATCCAGATCGCCGTCCAGCTATTGGCCATGCTGCTGGTCGTGCCGGGGCTGACGACGCCCAACCCCACCAGCGTGCGCCAGGAGGGCTCGCTGGGCCGCGTCGACGTGGTGCGCGGCATGCTGCGGATCACCCGACATCCGTTCCTGTGGGGCGTCGCGGTGTGGGCGGCGGGCCATCTGCTGGTCAACGGCGCCGCCACCAGCCTGATCCTGTTCGGCTCGCTCCTGGCGCTGGCCTTGTTCGGGACGGTCAGCATCGACGCCAAGCGGCGGCGCAAGCTCGGCAAGAGCTGGGAGCCGTTTGCGGCCCAGACCTCGAACGTCCCGTTTGCGGCGATCGCGGCCGGGCGCCAGCGGCTGGACATCGCGGAGATCGGCTGGTGGCGCATCGCGCTCGCGGTCGCGGTCTGGGCGCTGCTCGCCTGGGCGCACCCCTATCTGTTCGGCGCGCCGGCGCTGCCTAGCTGAGCGCGAAGTCCGCCGCCGCCTCGCAATGGGCGATCGCCGTGTCGACCGCGGGCAGGCCGAGATCATCCGGGTCGAGCAGCAGGCCGATCTCGGTGCAGCCGAAGATCACCGCGTCGGCGCCGGCCGCGCGGCCGCGCGCGATCATCTGCATGACCAGCGCCTTGGATTGCGCCCGGATCACGCCCTTCACCAGCTCGTCGTAGATGATCGCGTGCAGGCGGGCCCGGTCCGGCTCGGCGGGGATCAGCGCCGGCAGGCCCGCCGCCACGAGCCGGTCGCGATAGAACGCCTTCTCCATGGTGAAGCGCGTGGCGAGCAGCAGCGGCCGGGCGGCGCCCTTCGCCTTCAGCGCCAGGGCGGTCGCATCGGCGATATGGATCAGCGGGATGGAGACCCCCGCCTGAACCTCGGCCGCATTCAGGTGCATGGTGTTGGCGCAGATCAGCAGCGCCTCGGCGCCGGCGGACTCCAGCCGGACGGCGGCCTGGGCGAGCTCGCGGCCGGTGGCGGCCCAGTCGTCCCTGGCCTGCGCTTCGGCGATCGGGGCGAAGTCCACCGACCAGAGGATCAGCCTGGCCGAGTGCAGGCCGCCCAGCCGCTCGCGCACCAGCCGGTTGATCGCCTGGTAGTAGACCGCCGTGCTCTCGGCGCTCATCCCGCCGATGAGCCCCAGCATCCGCACCTCAGATGTCCGCGTAGACGTGCCGCTCGGCCTGGGCGCCGGGCTGGGTCACGGCGCCCTTGTAGGCAGGGCCCACCTGCTGGGCGAACTTCCAGAGCGCGCCGGAGCCATAGCCCGTCTCGCGCGGGCGCCAGTGGCGCTGGCGGTTCTCCAGCTCGATGGGATCGACCTCCAGCTCGATCGTCCCGGCCTCGGCGTCGATGGTGACGATGTCGCCGTCCTTGACCAGGGCGATCGGGCCGCCGGCCTGCGCCTCCGGGCCCACGTGGCCGACGCAGAGCCCGCGAGTCGCCCCGGAGAAGCGGCCATCGGTGACCAGGGCGACGTTCTCGACGCCCTGGCCGTAGAGCGCGGCGGTGGTGGAGAGCATCTCGCGCATGCCCGGACCCCCCCGCGGACCCTCGTAGCGGATCACCAGCACGTCGCCCTCCTTGTAGGCGCGCGCCTCGACGGCGGCGAAGCAGGCCTCCTCGCCGTCGAACACGCGGGCGGGGCCGCGATGCTTCTGATGCTTCAGCCCGGCGACCTTGACGATGGCGCCCTCCGGCGCAAGCGAGCCCCAGAGGCCGACCAGGCCGCCGGTCGGCGACAGCGGATTGGACACCGGCCGGATCACCTCCTGGTCGCGCCATTGGACGTCGGCCAGGTTCTCGGCGAGCGTCTTGCCAGTGACGGTCAGGCAGTCGCCGTGCAGGAAGCCGCCTTCCAGCAGCGTCTTCATCAGCATCGGCACCCCGCCCGCCTCCCCCATGTCCTTGGCGACGAAGCGGCCGCCGGGCTTCAGGTCGGCGATGTACGGGGCGCGCGCCGCGATCTCGGCGAAGTCGCGCAGGGTGAAGTCGATCCCCGCCTCGTTGGCCATGGCCGGCAGGTGCAGCGCGCCGTTGGTCGAGCCGCCGGTCGCCGCCACCACCACCGCGGCGTTCTCGAACGCCTTGCGGGTGCAGATGTCGCGCGGGCGGATGTTCCTCTCGATCAGCCGCACCACCGCCTCGCCGGAAGCTTTCGCATAGGCGTCGCGGCTCTCGTAGGCGGCCGGCAGCGCCGAGGAGAGCGGCAAGGCCAGGCCGATGGCTTCCGAGACGCAGGCCATGGTGTTGGCGGTGAACTGGCCGCCGCAGGCGCCGTCGCCCGGGCAGGCGACCCGCTCCAGCGCCTGCAGCTTGGCGTCGGTCATCTCGTTCCGGTGCGCCGCGAGCGCGCCGACGGCTTCGAACACGTCGAGCACGGTGACGTCATGGCCCTCGAAACGGCCGGGCAGGATGGAGCCGCCGTACATGAACACCGAGGGCACGTTGAGGCGCAGCATGGCCATCATCATGCCGGGCAGCGACTTGTCGCAGCCGGCGACGCCGACCAGGGCGTCATAGGCGTGGCCGCGCATGGTGAGCTCGACGGAATCGGCGATCACCTCGCGGCTGACCAGCGAGGAGCGCATCCCCTCGTGACCCATGGCGATGCCGTCGGTGACGGTGATGGTGACGAATTCGCGCGGCGTGGCGCCGGCCGCCTTGACCCCTTCCGAGGCCGCGTGCGCCTGGCGCATCAGCGCGGTGTTGCAAGGCGCCGCCTCGTTCCAGCAGGAGGCCACGCCGACGAACGGCTGGGCGATCTCGCGGCTGCCGAGCCCCATGGCGTAGTAGTAGGAGCGGTGCGGCGCACGCGCCGGTCCTTCGGTCACGTGGCGGCTGGGGAGGCGCGTCTTGTCCCAGGTTCCGTCCGGGCGGCGGTGCATGGTCAGGCTCCGAGTGCGAGGCGCGACTTCCTTAGAAGGCGCGCCGCCGCGGGGAAAGCCCGAAGCCCGCCCGGGAGACGCGATCGCGGCCCTGCCTCAGCGGCGGGGAGCCACTCGCGTGCCTCTGCCATGCACACGGCAAAGTAGCATCTTGCGACCGCTCGCGCCCGAGCCGGCGCTCGGCAGACCAAACCAGAAGTTGAACATCGTTCTGCGACCGGCGCTCGCAGCGGGCGATTTCGCGTCATTTGCAGGCCGGGTCTGTGTCCTCGGCGCCATCCTGGTGACGGTTAGTAAGTTATCGCCGGTAACTTAGCCGCCGCCGGATTGACGCGTTTCCGCCGTCATCGCAGCAGCGCCCTCCCCATGAGGCGCGGTCCATACCGCGCATTCCAGCTGCGGGGAGGCAGCGCGACGATGAAATTCAAGTTCAGTCTTCTTGCGACCAGCGCAGTGGCGGCGGCTTCGTTCGCTGCGGCGGCCCACGCCCAGACCGCGAGCGGGACCGCCGCGGCGGCGTCGAACACCATCGAAGAGCTGGTGGTCACCGCCGAGAAGCGTCAGCAGAACCTGCAGGACGTGCCGGTCGCCATCTCCGCCTTCACCTCCGAGAAGCGGGACCTGATCGGGGTCAACACGATCACCGACATGACCAACTTCACCCCGGGGCTGGAGTACAACGTCCAGAACGACCGCAACACGCTGCGCGGCGTCGGGCGCAACACCAACGTCCATGCCGCGCAGGGCTCGGTCGCCCAGTACTCGGACGGCATCTACACCTCCTCCACCGTCGAGGCCGGCAAGACGCCGCTGTTCGTGGACCGGGTGGAGGTGCTGCGGGGTCCGCAAGGGACCCTCTATGGCCGCAACTCGATCGGCGGCGCGATCAACATCATTTCCAAGCGCCCGACCGACGACTGGTACGCCGAGGTCCGCGGCCAGTACCAGAACTACGACCACTCGATCCTGGAAGGCGCGATCTCCGGCCCGACCTTCATCCCGGGCGTCGATTTCCGGTTCGGGGCCAACTGGGAGAAGCAGACCGAGGGCTGGTACAAGAACACCGTCCCGGGCATGCCCTCCGAGGGCAATGTCATCGACACCAAGTACGTCGAGGGCCAGCTCAAGTTCAAATTCAACGACCGCTTCGACGGCTGGATGAAGCTCGCCTGGGCCGACTGGCACAACGACGGCGGCGGACCGGGCTCGCGCAACAGCTACTCGCCGGCGCCGTACGCCAACTTCGAGGTGGCCAACCCGCCGCAGGTGATGAACGCAGGCTACGCCTGCCTGCCTGGCACGGGCGTGACCAACGTGGCCACCGCGGGCGGCATCCCGCTCGCCCAGGCCTGCACCAATCCGTCGGCGAGCGATCCCCGCAAGTTCGCCAGCGACGTGCCCTATCAGGTCAAGCTCACGGGCACGATGATCTTCGCCAGCGAGTGGACCTACCACTTCGACAACATGGACCTGAAGTACATCGCGGGCGGGACGCACTATCACTACTTCCTGACCGGTCCGCAGCCGGTCGAAACCGCCCCGATCATCTCCTACACCCTGCCGCGCGTGCTGCCGGCGGGCACGCTGGGGGCGACGCAGACGAGCACGCTGGTGATTCCCGGCGGCGGGCCGACGGTCAATCCGCGGTACGCCTTCAACTACCAGGAGCAGGAGAACTGGATCTCCCACGAGATCAACCTGGCCTCCACCGACAAGGGGCCGTTCCAGTGGATCGCCGGGCTCTACTACTACGGCGAGGAATACCGGCAGCCGGTCTACACGACGCTGATGGACCAGCCCTCGCTCGGGCTGAACATCTCGAGCCTGGCCGGCGCCTGCGCCTTCACCGGCGGCGCGTGCCCGAACCTGGCGGGCGACAACCGCATCTACGACGACCGCCCGCACATGCAGATCACCTCGAAGGCGGCGTTCGGGCAGATCGACTGGCAGTTCACGCCGCAGTGGAAGACGACGCTGGGCCTGCGCTACACGCGCGACGACATGAAGGGCGAGGAATCGGTCCGCGTCCTGTGCTTCGACGCGTCGGCCTGCGGGGTCGCGCCGGAGTTCCTGGGCTCCAACTTCGTCCTCGACCTGACCCAGGTGCCCACCGTGGTCAGCGGCTATCCGGGCTTCCCGGGCGGCGTCGGCACGCCGGGCGTCTCGTCGAACACCAAGGTCGATCCGGCGACGGGCTTCGCCTCGCGCACCTACAAGGACCACTGGAGCGCCACCACCGGCACGTTCGGCCTGCAGTGGGATCCCGAGCCCGACACGATGGCCTACTTCCGGTATAGCCGCGGCTACAAGGCGGGCGGGTTCCGGGTCGGCATCGACACCACCCTCGGCGCCGCGCCGGAGACCCAGCCGGAGCACCTCGACTCGTTCGAGGTCGGCCTGAAGAAGGAGTTCGGCCGCACCCTGCAGGCCAACCTGGCGGTGTTCCGCTACAACTACCAGAACGACCAGGTGCCGATCACCATCATCCCGACCGGCGGCGGCACGGCGCTCGGCCAGTCGATCTTCTTCAACATCCCCAAGGCGATCAGCCAGGGCGTGGAGCTGGAGACGACCTGGCAGCCGATCAACAATCTGCAGGTGCTGTTCAACTACTCCTACCTCGACGCCCACATCACCCGGGGCTCGGGCGTGGTCGACCCGGCCGATCCGACCGCGGTTGCGCCGGGCGCCAAGCCGCTGGGCGCGCTCACCGCCTGCCCGACGCTGACCACGCCAGGCTGCGACGTCTTCACCGGCGACCTGCAGCGCGGCCAGAACCTCTCGGGCGGCAACCTGCCGAACGCGCCGAAGAACAAGGTGGCGGTCAACGTCAACTACACCTGGGACTTCGCGCCGGGCTCGCTGATCGGCTCGGTGAGCTACATCTGGCGGGACAAGCAGTACGGATCGATCTTCAACCGGTCGTACTACCAGGCGCCGTCCTACGACCAATGGGACGCCCGCCTGAGCTGGAAGGACCGCAACAACAAGTACACGGTCATCGCCTTCGTGAAGAACATCTTCAACGACCTCGGCTACGAGGGCGGGGCCGCCGCGGCGCGCCAGGCCGGCTTCACGCCCGGCTACGCGCTGGGCCTGCCGCTCTCGAATCCCGCCTCGGCGGTCGCCGTGCCGGTCAACGAAGGGATCGCCAGCACCTACCTGTTGACGCCGCCCCGGACGTTCGGCGTCGAACTGCAGTACCGCTTCTTCTAGGGCGTTTTCTCTCCCCAAGAGGCCTCAGGCGCTCCGCTCCGGCGGAGCGCCTTTTCTTTGGCGCGTCAGGCGCCCTGCGCGAGCGCCGCCATGCGCGCGATCAGCCCGCGCCAGGTGCGGTCGACCTCCGGCGTCCAGGCTTCGCCCATCAGCGCCTGGAACGCATCGACCGCGACCTCGAAGAAGCGCGGGAACAGCTCGCGCGGCACGCCGACGCCTTCATGGTTCACCACCTCGCAGCGGATGAAGTTGGCGGCGTAGGCGTTGGGCCCGGCCAGGTCCAGGGCGCACTCGAAGACCTTGGCCAGCATCTCGCCCTTCACCGCGCCGTTGCGGTCGCGGACGAACAGCGCCTCGGTCTCGGGGTAGCGGGCGAACAGTCGCTCATAGACCGCCGCCGTCGGATCGCCCGCCCGCGCGGCCAGCGCCTCAAGGCTCGCCTCGAGGATCTCGCGTTCGCGCAACGCCAACTCCGCTTCCACCATCAGCCCTTCGACGCTTCGCGCTCGCCTGCCTATAGTCTGAACAACGATAAGGCAGGGAGGCCAAGCGTGGAGTTCCAGGACATCGACTACGCCGTGCGCGAGGGGCTGGGCTTCATCACGCTCGATCGGCCGGACTACCGCAACGCCCAGAGCTACCGGATGCTGGACGAGATCGACCAGGCCTTCGAGCTGGCGCGGGCCGACCGGGAGGTGCGCGTGGTGGTCGTGCGCGGCGCCGGCGGGGTGTTCTCGACCGGCCACGACCTCGGGACGCCCGAGGGCATGGCCTACCGCTACGCCCAGGGCGCCCAGCCGGGGATCGAGACCTACGACCAGTTCAAGACCTACAACCTCGACCTGCTGCTCAAGTGGCGCAACTTCCCCAAGCCGACGCTCGCCATCGTCGAGGGCTACTGCATCTACGCCGGCTGGATGCTGGCCGCGGCCATGGACGTGATCTTCGCCGCCGACGACGCGGAGTTCCTGGGGGGGTTCGTCGAGTACAACACCATCCCCTGGGACATCGGCATCCGGCGGGCCAAGGAGCTGGTGTTCGAGAGCCGCTTCATCTCGGCGGCGGAGGCGGCGCAGTACGGCCTGGTCAACCGGGTCTATCCCAAGGCCGAGCTGGAGCGCGAGAGCCTCGCCTGGGCGCGTCGCGTGGCGGAGAACAGCCCGGAGGTCCTGCGCATGGCCAAGATCCAGATGAACAAGGCGCAGGACGCCCAGGGCTTCTCGAACGCGGTCGAAGACTCCTTGGGCGACTACGTGGCCATGATGTACATGCCGGGCCACGAGATGCGCGTGGCGGGCGAGCGGCGGCTGCTGAGCGTGGATCTCGCGGTCCGGGGCCGCAGAGGCGAGCGCTTCGGGCTGGCGCCGAAGCCGGCGGCCGCCAAGCCGCGGTCCTGAGGAGACGAGCCAAGTGAGCGACACCTTCCGCGCCCTGCGCGCGCACAAGACCGAGGCCGGCCAGGAGCTCCGCTTCGAAGAGCTCACGCCCGCGGAGCTGGGCGACGGCGACGTCACCGTGCGGGTCGAGCACTCGACGCTCAACTTCAAGGACGGCCTGGCGCTCACCGGCCGCTCGCCGATCATCCGCGCCTGGCCGCTGGTCCCGGGGATCGATTTCGCCGGGGTCGTGGAGAGCTCGACCAACCCGGAGGTCAAGCCGGGCGAGCGGGTGGTGCTGAACGGCTTCGGGGTCGGCGAGAGCCACAACGGCGGCTATGCGCAGCGGGCCCGCGTGAAGGGCGACTGGCTGGTCAAGCTGCCCGAGGCGATCTCCACCGCCCGCGCCATGGCGATCGGCACCGCCGGCTACACCGCCATGCTCTGCGTGCTGAGCCTGGAGCGGCTGGGCGTAAGCCCGGACAAGGGCGAGGTGCTGGTCACCGGCGCGGCGGGCGGCGTGGGCGGCGTGGCCATCGCGATCCTCGCCAGGCTCGGCTACCGCGTGGTCGCCTCGTCGCGGCGCAAGGACAGCGAAGGCGCCTACCTGGCCGGCCTCGGGGCCGCCGAGGTGATCGACGCCGCCGAACTCCAGGGGCCGGGCCGGCCGCTGGCGCGCGAGCGCTGGGCAGGCGCGGTCGACGCGGTCGGCAGCCACACGCTCGCCAACGTGCTCTCGCAGATCCGCTACGGCGGCGCGGTGGCGGCCTGCGGCCTCGCCCAGGGGATGGACCTGCCGGGCTCGGTGGCGCCCTTCATCCTGCGCGGCGTGACGCTGGCCGGCGTCGATTCCGTGATGCGGCCGAAGCCGGACCGCATCGAGGCCTGGGGCCGGCTGGCGCGCGACCTCGACTTCGCCAAGCTGGACGCCATGACCGTGCGGGCCGGCCTCGACGACCTGCCGCGGCTGGGCGCGGAGATCGTCGAGGGCAAGGTGCGCGGCCGCGTGCTCGTCGACGTGAACGCCTGAGCCGCTCGTCCCCGCGCAGGCGGGGGACCCAAGCTGACCCTCAGCCGTCCGTTCAGCCGTGCGCGCACGCAAGATGCGCCGCTTGGAGTCCCGCGTGCGCGGGAATGAGCGGATTCAGAGCGCCTTCTCGATCTCGGCCGTCACCTCGGTGTCCAGTGGATCGGTGCGCGGGCCGAAGGCGCGGATCGCCTCGCCGTGCTTGCCGATCAGGATCTTGTGGAAGTTCCACACCGGCTCGGCCGGCTCGCCCAGCTGGTTCTTCGCCCATTTGTAGAACGGGTGCGCCGTCTCGCCCTTGACGTCCACCTTGGAGGTCATCGGGAAGTCGACGTTGAAGCGGGTCTCGCAGAAGCCCTTGATCTCGGCCTCGGTCCCCGGCTCCTGGCCGGCGAATTGGTTGCAGGGCACGCCCAGCACCACCAGGCCGCGATCCTTGTAGTCGGAATAGAGCCGCTCGAGGCCTTCGTACTGCGGGGTGAGGCCGCATTTTGAGGCGGTGTTCACCACCAGGACCACCTTGTCCCGGAAGCTCGTCAGGGGGAGCTCGCCGCCGGTGATCGATTCGAATGCGAACTCGTGGGCGCTTGCGCTCATGATCTGGTCTCCAGGTTTCGCCCGCGTGCGGCAGGTGACGTGGGCGTCAATCACGATAGCTGTGTCCTGCGGGTTTCACCAACCGGTCAGAAAGCGCCGCTCGACGAACAAAGCTCCGATTTTGCGTTGACGCTCCGCCGCGCGAAGCTCAGCTTCCGCCAAGCTGACCGGCGAAACAGCCGAGCAGTCGGGGAGGTTTTAGATGCAGTTCAAGCCATATCTGATGGCGACCAGCGCCGTTCTGGCCGCGTCGCTGAGCGGGACCGCGCTGGCGCAGACGCGGACCGGCACCACGGCCGCCGCCGCCACCACCATCGAAGAGCTGGTGGTCACCGCCGAGAAGCGCGAGCAGAACCTGCAGGACGTGCCGGTCGCGATCTCGGCGTTCACGGACAAGACCCGCGACGTGGTCGGCATCCAGTCGATCCAGGACATGACCAACTTCACGCCGGGTCTGCAGTACTCGACGTCCACCGACCGGATCACGCTGCGCGGCCTGGGCCGCCTGACCAACGTGCTTTCGGCCGACGCCTCGGTCGCCAACTACTCCGACGGCGTCTACGAGACGTTCGCGGTGCGCGCCGGCGCCTCGACCCTGTTCCTGGACCGCGTGGAGGTGCTGCGGGGCCCGCAAGGCACCCTCTACGGCCGCAACGCCATCGCCGGGGCGATCAACGAGGTCTCCAAGCGGCCGACCAAGGAATGGTACGCCGAGGCCCGCGCCAGCTACGGCAACTATGACCACTCCAACCTGGAGTTCGCGGTCTCCGGTCCGCTGAACGACAAGGTGCAGTTCCGCCTCGCCGGCCAATGGGAAAACCAGAGCGAGGGCTACATCAAGAACACCACGCCTGGGCGGCCGTCCGAAGGCAACGTGATCAACACCTTCTACATCGAAGGCCAGATCTCGGTGCAGTTCAACGACAAGCTCGAGATGTGGTCGAAGATCAACTACAACACCTGGCAGAACGGGGCCGGCGGCCCGGGCGCCCAGTCCGGCGGCTGGTCGCCCAACATCTACAGCGCCGACCCGACCCATCCCAACCAGGTCCTGCCGGACATCTCGCCGGGCAACCCGGTCGGCGGCAACGGCTTCAACATCATCGAATTCCCGCAGTTCGCGACGGCGATCAACGAAGGCTTCGGCTGCTCGGGCCTGGCGACCAACGTCGTGCTTCTGAGCCCGTCTGGCTGCGTGAACACCGCGCACAACAGCCCGTGGCTGAAACCCGATCCGATCCCCTATCGGGTTCGCCTGCCGAACGCCTACACGGTGGCCAGCGAGTGGACCTACCACGCGCCCGGATTCGACGTGAAGTACATCACCGGCGGCGTGCACTATTATTACGTGCTGACCGGTTCGGTGCCGAACGGCACGCGCCAGGCGCCGGTGGATTCCTTCACCTCCGGGGCGACCCAGTTCTTCCCGCTGGAATCCTTCAACTACCAGGAACACAATGGTTTCTGGAGCCACGAGCTGAACCTCGTCTCGACGTCCGAGGGGCCGCTGCAGTGGATCGCCGGCTTCTACTATTTCAAGCAGCACTACACCCAGCCGGTGCTGACCGAAGAGGATACGCGGCAGACCCAGTTCGACATCTCGCCGCCGTTCGGCGTCTGCCTCTCGGGCGCGGCGCCCAATCTGGAATCGGTCACCTGCGCGCCCGGGATCGGCCGGCGGTTCGACAACCGTCCGGACGTCCACGACACCTCGTATGCGACCTACGGCCAGTTGAGCTACAAGGTGCTCCCGACGCTGACCCTGACCGGCGGCCTGCGCTATTCGCACGACCGCAAGGACGGCACGGAATCGGTGCGCCTGCTGTGCTTCGGCCTGCCGGCCTGCCTCAGCGGGATTCCCCCGGAGATCTTCTCCGCGCCGCTCGATCTGACGGGGGTGAACACCGTGGTCGCGGCCGGCACCGGCGTCGGCGTCGACCAGATTCCCTTCGGCGTCAGCGGGCCGACCAACTTCGACCCGGCCACCGGCTTCGCGAGCCGCCACTACGACGCATCGTGGCAGGCGATCACCGGCACGGCCAAGGCCGAGTGGCAGCCTGACCCCGACACCAATCTCTACGCCAGCTACAGCCGCGGCTATCGCTCGGGCGGCTTCAACATCGGTATCTTCACCGTCCTCAGCTTCCTGCCGTTCTCCAACAAGGAGACGGTCGACGCCTACGAGATCGGCCTGAAGAAGAACTGGAGCGACAACCTCCAGACCAACATGGCCGCCTACTACTACAGCTACGACAACCTGCAGATTCCGATCTCGGTCGTGCAGAGCGGGAGCGTCGGCGGGCAGCCGTTCGCGCAGAGCACGACTTCGTTCTACAACGTGCCCAAGTCTCGATCCGCCGGCTTCGAGCTGGAGACGCTGTGGCAGCCGATCGAGAACCTGCAGCTGATCCTGAACTACTCGTACAACAACACCCGGATCGAACACGGCATGGCCGAGGACCTTACGGACCCCGGCGCCGTGCAGCCCGGCTCCAAGCCGCTCCACACGATTGCACAGTGCACCGCTGGCGGCGCGGCTGTGGCGGGCGACTGCGTTGCCGACCCGAACACCTTGGGACTGCCGAACGGCGGCTTCCAACGGGTCCAGGACCTGTCGGGCAACGACCTGCCCAACGCGCCGCGCAACAAGGTCGCGGTGGCCGCCAACTACACGTGGCGGCTGAACTCGGGCTCGATCACCGGCAACGTGTCCTGGTCGTGGCGCGACAAGGCGTACGGCGAGATCTTCACCCGCTGGTACAACGAGGCGCCGTCCTGGGATCAGTGGGATGCGCGGGCGCTGTGGAAGGACACCAACGACAAGTACGAGGTGATCGCCTACATCAAGAACATCTTCAACAAGACCGGTTACGACCAAGGTGCGACGAGCGAGCTCTTGAACGGCGCCACTTCGGCGGTGTTTGCGGGCAAGCTTCCAGCGGGCCTGACCTGCAGCCCGGTGATCGCCGGCGGCGTGATCAACTGCGTGCAGGGCATCCGCAAGACCTTCTACACGACGCCGCCCCGGACCTACGGGATCGAGTTCCGCTACAAGTTCTTCTAGGCCTCTTCGGGCCACCCTGGGGGAAGGCGCTCCGCTCCGGCGGGGCGCCTTTTCATTTGCGGCTCAGCCGGCCTCCTCCAGCGCCTGCTCCACCGCCAGCGCCAGGTCCAGCGCGCGGATCGCCTCGGGGGCTGTGACCACCGGACGCGGCGTCTCGCCGCGCACCGCGGCCAGGAATTCCGCCACGCTGACGCCCAGGGGATCCTTCGCGGCCGGCGTTTCCGCATAGTCGCGGTTGAGCGGATAGGGCGTGGTGTTGCGCAGCGTGCGCCCCAGGAAATCGAGCTCCACTTCGCCGGACGGGAAGACCACGCGCATGGCGCGGCGGCGGGCTTCGGCCATGCGCGAGACGTCGAAGCGGGCGGTGAAGCCCGCCTCGAAGGTGAGCTCCGCGCGGGCCTCGTCCCAGGCGCCGCTGGGCCCGATCCGCCCCTCCCCTTCGGCGGTCACCGGCTCGGCGGCCGAGAGCGTCAGCGCCAGGTCGAGATCGTGGATCATCAGGTCGAGCACCGCCGAGACGTCCTGGCTGCGCTCCGAAGGCGGCCCGTGGCGCAGCGCCTCCAGCAGGATCGGCTGC
>NZ_DATIMC010000007.1:0-18530 GCF_035475775.1 Phenylobacterium sp.
GACGCCGGCGTCGGAGGCCGCCAGGGCCTTCTGGCGCATCTGGTTGAGGATGTCGGTGAGCTGCGAGCCCGCCTGCAGGGTGGTGTCGAGGACCGACTTGCCGTTGTTCAGCGAGTTGGTCACCGCGTCCAGCGAGGAGGCTTGGGCCTTTTCCGTCTGGGCGATGGCCCAGATGGCGCCGTTGTCCTTGGCGCTGCCGATCTTCAGGCCGGTGTTCACCCGGTTTTGGGTTTCGGCCAGCGCCTCCTGCGTCGCGCTCAGGCTCTGCAGCGCGATCATCGCGGCGACGTTGGTGTTGATCGAATTCATGGTCATCGAGAGAGGTCCCATTCTCAGGTCCGGCGTCGTTCTGACGTCGGGGGCGTTTTGCCCGTCCGGACCGCACGCAAGCTGCGGACCGCCCATCTCCCGCTGATTTGATTCAGCTTTTCCCGTCTCCGTTCGAGGCGCCCGGCGGAACTTGCCGGGCCGGGTGGGCAGGATCGACTCGGCGCCCGGCAAGAGCTGCCGCGCCGGGCGCGCCCGCCGAGCCCTCTCGGGGCTAGACCATGCCGGCCTTGCGCAGCGCCTGATAGGCCCGGATCACCTTCTGCAGGCGGTGCTCGCCGGCCCGGTCGCCGCCGTTGGCGTCGGGGTGCAGCCGGCGCACGAGCTCGGTGTAGCGGCCGCGGATCCGGGTCCCGTCGGCGTTTTCCTCAAGATCGAGCTCGGCGAGCGCGTTCCGCTCCAGCTTGCCGAGGCTGCGCTCTTCCGGCTCAGGCCTGGGTCGCGCGCCGCCGTGGCCGAACAGATTGAACGGGTCCCGATAGCCTTCGCCCCGGGCGAAGCGATGCTGGAAGGCCGCCGCCTCGCGGCTGAAGCGGCCAGCCTTCATGTCCCAGGTCGGGCGCCCGCCGGTGAAGAACTCGTTGTGCTGGAAGGCGCGCACTTCGCCATCGCTCATTCCGGCGAAGAAGTTCCAGTTGCGATTGTACTCGGCGGCGTGCTGCTGACAGAACCAGTAGTGCTCGTTCAGCAGCTCGCGGGACTTCGGCGCCCGCGCCGTCGCCGCGAGCCGGCAACCCGGATGATCGCAGGCCCGCTCCCCGGGCTTCAGCGCATTGACGTCGTCCTCGCGCGGCTCATCGGTCCGGGGCGGGCGCACCCGGATGTCGACGAACTTGGGCTTGTATTGAAACGCGCCGGCCATGGGCCAAGTATGGAGGCAGAAAACCCCTGTTCAAGAATTGAAGATGCCGCTGATGGGCGCCATACTCGAAGCGATCCACGACAAGCTGACCGCCGCCTTCCAGCCCGACCGGCTGGAGCTCGAAGACGATTCCGCCCGCCACGCCGGCCATGCCGGCGCGCGGCCCGGCGGGGAGAGCCACTTCAATGTCACCATCATCGCCGAGGCGTTCCGCGGGAAACCGAGAGTGGCGCGCCAGCGGATGGTCCATCGGGCGCTCGCCGAGGAGCTGGCCGGTCCGGTGCACGCACTTTCGGTCAAGGCTCTGGCGCCGGGCGAGAGCTAGCGTCTAGACTAAACGCTTGTTTGAAGCGCCGCCGTCGGTCAAGCGTGACCGGGCGGCGCGTTCCGGGTCGAAGAGGGGCAGGCTTGAAGACCACGATCACCGTCAATGGCGCGACGCGGGCGCTCGACCTCGATCCGCGCACCACCCTGCTCGACGCGCTTCGCGAGCACCTGCATCTCACCGGCTCCAAGAAAGGTTGCGACCACGGCCAGTGCGGGGCCTGCACGGTGCTGGTGAACGGGCTGCGCATCAATTCCTGCCTGTCGCTGGCGGTCATGCACGATGGCGACGAGGTCACCACGATCGAGGGCCTTGGGAGCCCCGAGACGCTGCATCCCATGCAGCAGGCGTTCCTGACGGAAGACGCCTTCCAATGCGGCTACTGCACGCCTGGACAGATCTGCTCGGCCGTGGCGCTCCTACGGGAGGTGGAGGCCGGCTGGCCCAGCCAGGCCACGGCGGACCTCACCGGCAAGGTCGTGCTCAGCGACGAGGAGATCCGCGAGCGGATGAGCGGCAACATCTGCCGCTGCTCGGCCTATCCGCAGATCGTCGCGGCCATCAAGCGCGCCGCGGAGGCGCTGGCATGAGGCCGTTCACCTATGAGCGGGCCCGTGATCCGCAGAGCGCGGTCAAGGCGGCGGCGGAGACCGCGGGCGCCCGGTTCCTGGCGGGCGGCACCAACCTCTTGGACCTGATGAAGCTGGAGATCGAGACCCCGCAGCATCTGATCGATGTCGGCCGCCTGCCGCTCGGGCAGATCGAGGACGCGCCCGACGGCGGCCTGAAGATCGGGGCCATGACCAGCAACACCCAGGTCGCCGCCGACGCCCGCGTGCGCTCGCGCTATCCGGTGCTGACCCAGGCGATCGTGGCCGGCGGCTCGCCGCAGCTGCGCAACAAGGCGACCACCGGCGGCAA
Organism: Phenylobacterium sp.; assembly: GCF_035475775.1. Lineage (GTDB taxonomy): Bacteria > Pseudomonadota > Alphaproteobacteria > Caulobacterales > Caulobacteraceae > Phenylobacterium. Next base: position 2,436 of record NZ_DATIMC010000007.1, read on the forward strand.
TCTCTTGCAGCGGACCCGCTGCGCCTATTTCTACGACACCTCCAAGCCCTGCAACAAACGCCAGCCGGGCTCCGGTTGCGGGGCGCTGGAAGGACTGAACCGCAACGCCGCCATCCTCGGCGCGAGCCACGCCTGCATCGCCACGCATCCCTCGGACATGGCCGTCGCGCTGGTGGCCCTGGACGCCCGCGTGGAGACGCTCGCGCCCGACGGGGACGGCCGCGAGTTCCCGCTGATGGAGCTGCACCGCCTGCCTGGCGAGACGCCGGAGGTGGAGACACACCTGATTCCCGGCGAGCTGATCACGGCCATCGTCCTGCCGCCGCCGCCCGACGGCGGACAGCTCTACCGCAAGGTCCGCGACCGGGCGTCCTACGCCGCGGGGCTCTCGAGCGTCGCCGTCGCCGGCGACCGCGTCGCGCTCGGCATGGTCGCCCACAAGCCCTGGCGCGCCGCCGAGGCCGAAGCCGCGCTGAGCGCGGGCGCATCGCCGGACGAGGCGATGGCCGCCGAGCTGGAGGCGGCCAGCGAGACCGGCCGCAACGGCTTCAAGATCACGCTCACGGCCCGCCTCGGCGCGGCCACGATCGCCGAAGCGAAGGGAATCCGCCGATGAGCTCCGTCGCCGACTATGCGCATCCCAATCCCGTCACAGAGAACCGTTCGGGCCTGATCGGAAAGGCGGTCGACCGCTACGAGGGGCCGCTGAAGGTCACCGGCTCGGCGCCCTACGCCTACGAGGTGACGCCGCCCAGTCCGCCGGCCTACGGGATCATGGTGCCCGCCGCGATCGCCCGCGGCCGGATCGTGGGCGTCGACGCGACGGCGGCGCAAGCCTCGCCAGGGGTCCTCGCGGTGTGGACCCACCTCAATGTCCCCGAGCAGGCGCCGCGCGGGACCCGCGTCCATCCGCGCTCCACGGCGCCTTCCAGGCCGGTGCTGGAGGACGACCGCGTCCGCTTCTTCGGCCAGCCTGTCGCCTTCGTGCTCGCCGACACCCTGGAGAACGCCCAGGCCGCCGCCCTGCTGGTGAAGCTCGCCTACGACGCCGAGACGCCCGACGTCGACTTCCACGGCCAGCTCGCCAAGGCCGAGATGCCGCCCGGCGAAGAGGACGTCGAGATCGGCGACTTCGCCAAGGGCTTCGCCGAAGCCCCGGTGAAGCTCGATGCGACCTGGTCCACGCCCATCCAGAACCACTGCCAGATGGAACCCTGCGCCTCGATCGCCTGGTGGGAGGGCGACAAGTGCGTCGTCCACACCTCCGTCCAGATGGTGAAGCCCGCCCAGCATGGCCTCGCCGAGACGCTGAAGATCGACCGGGACGCCGTCCACCTGATGACCCGCTACATCGGCGGCGGCTTCGGCGGGAAGGGACAGACCTACGACGACATCACCCTCGCCGCCCTCGGGGCGCGCGCCCTGGGCCGGCCGGTGAAGGTCGCCTACAGCCGCCAGCACATGATGCACGGCACGATCCACCGTCCGGCGACGGTGCAGCGCGTCCGTCTCGGCGCGACCAAGGACGGCCGCCTCACCGCCATGTCGATCATGACCACGACGCACTGCCAGCGGGACGGCCATTTCACCGAGCACGCCTCCAACTTCGCCCGCAGCCTCTATGCGGCGCCCAACCGGCTGACCGGTCACCGGCTCATCCACCTCGATCTGCCGGGCGCCGGACCCATGCGCGCGCCGGGCGAGGCCTCGGGCATGCTCAGCCTCGAATGCGCCATGGACGAGCTCGCCGAGACCCTCGGCATCGACCCGGTCGAGCTGCGCATCAAGAACGAGCCCGAGGCGGACCCGGAAACCGGCAAGCCCTTTTCCCTGCGCCAGCTCGTCCGCTGCATGAGGGAAGGCGCCCAGTTGTTCGGCTGGGATCGGCGCCATCCGAGACCCGGTCAGGCTCGCGACGGCCGATGGAGCATCGGCATGGGCATGGCGGCGGCGATCCGCGGCAACTTCCTGCTGCCGGCGAAGGCGAGCTTCTCCGTCGACCGTGACGGCGTGATCACCGTGCGGCAGGGCATGACAGACATCGGCACCGGCTCCTACACGGTGCTGGCCCAGATCGCCGCCGAGACCCTGGGCGTGCCGCTCAAGGACGTGCGCGTGGAGATCGGCGATTCCGAGCTGCCGCCGGCCCCCGGCTCGGGCGGCCAGTTCGGCGCCGCGACGGCGGGCACGGCGGCGCTCGCGGCCGGGATGAATCTGCGCGCCGCGATCGCCGAGCTCGCCGCCAACGATCCCGCCTCGCCCCTGCACGGCGGTCCGACCGAGGCGGTGAGCTTCCAGGACGGCGTCATCGCCATCGCCAACCGCTCCGAGAGCCTGGCCGCTCTGATCGCCCGCGCCGCCCCCGAGGGCCTGACCGTCGAAGGCGAGCACCGTCCGGCGGCCGACGCCCGCAACTGGAGCCAGCACACCTATGGCGCGCACTTCTGCGAGGTGGGCGTCGATCAGGTCACCGGCGAGACCCGCGTGCGGCGCATGCTGGGCGTGTTCGCAGCCGGGCGGATCATCAACTACAAGACCGCGCGTTCGCAGCTCACCGGCGGCATGATCTGGGGCGTCGCCTCGGCGCTGACCGAAGGCAACGCCGTCGACCCCCGCTACGGCTCGCTGGTGAACCAGGACCTCGCCAGCTATCTGGTGCCGGTGCAGGCCGACATCGGCGAGCTCGACGCCATCATGCTCGACGAGGCCGACGACAAGGCCAATCCCATGGGCATCAAGGGCGTCGGCGAGCTCGGCATCTCCGGGGCGGGCGCGGCGGTGGCCAACGCCATCTACAACGCCGTCGGCGTGCGCGTGCGCGACTATCCGATCACGCCTGACAAGCTGCTTGGCGCGATGCTGGCGGGCTAATCCACGGCGGCTTGCAGTTCGCCCAGTATGCGGGCGAGGTCGCCTTCGCGGAACGGCTTCTGCAGCACCGGCGAGCCCCGGTCCACCTCGCGCAGGCCGGCGTCGCCGTAGCCGGTGGCGAACGCGAACGGCCGGCCGCGCTCGCGCAACAGGTCGGCGACCGGGAAGATCGGCTGGCCGCCGAGGTTCACGTCCAGCACGGCGCAGTCGATGTCGGCGTCCCTGGCGAGCGCCATCGCCTCGTCGAGCCGCGAGGCCGGCCCCACCACCAGGCAGCCGAGCTCGCCCAGCATGTCCTCGATCAGCATCGAGACCATCATCTCGTCTTCCACGACGAGCACCCGCAGGCCGTCCAGTTTCAGGTCAATCATTCGGTCGACTCCGGATTCGACTGGCGGCTGCGGCAAGGCAGCCGATCGAGGCTTGACGATGGTGAGGCCCCTCGCTCGCGCCGCCGCAGCGTCCCTGGGTTCCATTTCTGAAGGGCGATCCCCCGATCACGCAAGCTTGGCTAAACGCAATTCCTGCGGCCGAGGTTCCGAACGCGCCTAGTCGGCGGCCGCCGCCGGCGGCGAGATCTGCAGGCGCGTGATCTGATTGCCCTTGCGCTCGGTCACCTGCACCTGGTGACCGAACACCCGGAAGCTCTGGCCGACGTCCGGGATGGTCTGCGCCTCGTTGATCAGCAGGCCCGCCACGGTCACCGCCTCGTCGTCCGGCAGGTCCCAGTTCATGGCGCGGTTGAGCTCGCGGATGGTCACCGCCCCATCCACCGAGACCGAGCCGTCGGGCCCCGGTCTGACGTCGGCGTCGTCGACGTCGTATTCATCCTCGATCTCGCCCACGATCTCCTCGAGGATGTCCTCGAGGGTGACCAGGCCCGCCAGGGCGCCGTACTCGTCCACCACCAGCGCGAAATGCGTCTTGCGCTTCAGGAAGGCGGCGAGCTGGTCCTTGAGGCTGGTCGTCTCGGGCACGAACCACGGCTCGCGCGCCACGGCGGCGACATCGACCGCGGAGATGTCGCCCTTGGCGTCGGCGATCGCCTGCAGCAGATCCTTCACGTGCAGCACGCCGACGATGTTCTCGGGGTCCTCGCGATAGAGCGGCAGGCGCGTGTGAGGGCTCTTCAGGGCCTCGTCCAGCACCGCGTCCGGCGGCAGGTCCGCATCGATGACGGCGATCGCCTTGCGGTGGACCATCACCTCGCTGACATCGAGCTGGGCGAGGTCGAGCACGCCGCCCAGCATCCAGCGGTCGCGGCTCTCCACCAGGCCTTCGGCGTGGTGGTACTCCACCGCCCCGCGGATCTCCTCATGGGCGGCCAGCACATCCATTTCCATGGACATGTTGACCCCGAACAGGCCGAGGGTCTTTCGGATCGCCCATTGGATCGCGTAGATGATCGGCCCGAACGCCTTGACCACGAAATAGGTCGGCCAGGACAGCAGCCGCGCCACCTCGTCCGAGCGCAGGATGGCCAGCGTCTTGGGTAGCACCTCGGCGAACACCAGGACCAGCACGGTCATGACGCCGGTGGCGATGGCGACGCCGAGCGCGCCGGGGATCGTACGGGTGAGCACCTGCGTCGCGAGCGCCGAGGCCAGGATGTTGATCAGGTTGTTGCCGAGCAGCACAGAGCCGATCATCGTCTCCTGGTCGGAGAGCAGCCGGTTGACGCGCCGCGCCGCCCGGTCGCCGTCGCGCTCCAGCTGATGCATGCGCGCCCGGCTCGCGCCGGTCATCGACGTCTCGGCCGCCGAGAACACCGCCGAGAGCGCCAGCAGGCCGAAGATGATCGGGGCGAGCGCGATCAGCGCGGTCATGGCAGCGCCCCTTCGCCAAGCAGGAAGTCGCGCACGAATCCCGCCTCGACATGCTTGGCGACGAACGCCTGGCCGAGGCCGCGCGCCAGGATGAAGGTGAGGCTGCCGCCCTCGGCCTTCTTGTCCTGCGCCATATGGGCGACCAGGGCGTCGGCCGTGAACGGATGTCCGGCCACCTCGGAGAGGCGGGTGGGCAGGCCCGCGGCCGCGATCGCCGCCTCCGCGCGGCGGGCATCCTGGCTCGGGCAGAGGCCCCTGGCGGCGGAGAAGCGGAACGCCATCGCCTGGCCCGCCGCCACCGCCTCGCCGTGCAGCAGGGCTCCGCCGTAGCCGGTCTCCGCCTCCAGCGCATGACCGAAGGTGTGGCCGAGGTTCAGCAGCGCGCGCCGGCCCTGCTCGGTCTCGTCCTCGGCGACGATCCCGGCCTTCATTTCCACGCAACGCGCGACCGCCTGAGCCAGCGCATCGGGGTCCCGGGCCAGGACCTTCGGCGCGTTGGCCTCGAGCCATTCGAAGAAGCCGAAGTCGCCCAGCAGGCCGTATTTGATCACCTCGGCGTAGCCGGCTCGCATCTCGCGCGCGGGCAGGGTGTGCAGCACCTCGATGTCCGCCAGCACCAGCCGCGGCTGGTGGAAGGCGCCGACCAGGTTCTTGCCGGCGGCCACATCGATGGCGGTCTTGCCGCCCACCGAGGAGTCCACCTGGGCCAGCAGGGTGGTGGGGATCTGCACGAATCCGATCCCGCGCTTGTAGATCGCCGCCGCGAAGCCGGCGAGATCGCCGATCACGCCGCCGCCGAAGGCCGCGATCAGGTCGCCGCGATCCAGCTCCAGCGCGAGCAGCCGGTCGATCAGCTCGGCGAGTCCCGCGAAGCTCTTGGCCTGCTCGCCGGGCTTCACCACGACTGTCTGGACAGCCACGCCGGCCGCCCCGAGCGCCGCGGCGAGCCGCGGGCCATGCAGCGGCCAGACCGTCTCGTCGCTGACCACGGCGATGCGCGGGCGTTTCAGCAGAGGCGCGATCCGGGCGCCGGCCTGATCGAGCAGGCCCGGCCCGATCTCCACGTCGTAAGCCCGTTCGCCCAGGCCCACGACGACGCGGCGCGTCATCGCGGATGCTCCTCCAGGAAGGCGGTGAGCGCCCGGATCACCTGCTCTACCGTCACGTGGTGGGCGGAATCGCCGGTCTCCACCACCAGGTCGGCCTCGCCATAGGCCGGATAGCGGGTCTCCGCCTGGCTGCGCAGCACCTCCAGCGGATCCTTGCCGAGCAGCAGCGGGCGGTTGGCCTTGCGTGAGACGCGGCGGGCCAGGACGTCGAGGTCGGCCTTGAGCCAAACGGAGACCGCCCGCAACTTGATCAACTGGCGGGTGTCCGGGTTCATGAACGCGCCGCCGCCGGTCGCCAGCACATGCGGCGGCTGGTCCAGCAGGCGCGCGATCACCCGCCGCTCGCCCTCCCGGAAGGCGGTCTCCCCCAGCTCGGCGAAGATGTCCGGGACGGAGCGTCCCGCCGCGGCTTCGACCTCTGCGTCGGCGTCGCGGAACGGCAGGTTGAGGGCGCTGGCCAGCCTGCGGCCCACGCTCGACTTGCCGACGCCCATCAGGCCGACCAGGGCGATGGTCTTGTGGCGCAGCGGTTCGTAGCGGTCCATGAGCGGCGAAGGCTTACACGAGGCGCCGCGCTCGCGCCAACTTCGCCGCCCAAGTATGCTCGTCTCATGTCCCGAGTCCTTGCGTTTCTCGCCGCTCTCGCGCTCGCTGCGGAGGGCTCCGCCGCGCTGGCGCAGCCCGCCGAACCGATGCCGGCAGCGCCGCCGGGTCCGATCTCAGCGATCCCGCCCGCGCCGCCGCCGCCCGCGGCCACGGTCGCCCCGCCCCCGCCCGTGCAGGTGACCCGGCTCGCCGCGCCCGACGCCTTCTCCACGCCCGGCCGCGAGACCGGCCTGCCGCCCACCCTGTGGCGCGGGACCTCGCTGGCGATCGCCAAGGCCGTGCTGCCGCTGATCGCCCAGCGCCCCCTGCCGCCGGCCGCCGCGGCGCTGGCCCGCCGGGTGCTGGCCACCGGCGCGCCCGGGCCCGAGGGCGCGGGATCCGATCCGGAGCTGACCGCCGCGCGCGCATTGGCGCTGATCGCGCAGGGCGACCCGCAGGCCGCCGCCGCCATCCTCGCGCGCGCGCCCGGGCTCGACCGCGACGCCGAACTCGCCCGCGTCGCCGCCGAAAGCGCGCTGCTGGCGGGCCACGACGCCCGGGCCTGCGGGATCGAGGAGGCGCTGACCTCCGGCCGCGACGACATCTACTGGCTTCGGCTGCGCAGCTACTGCCAGGCGATCGCCGGCAAGACGAGCGAGGCCCAGCTCACCTTCGAGATCGCCCAGGCGCAGGCGAAGGATCCGGTGTTCGCCCGCCTCATGGCCGCCAAGCTGGCCGGCGGCGGCGATCCCGGGCCGCCCTCGCTGCGCAACGGCCTCGACCTGGCGCTCTCCCGCAGCCTCGAGCTCGATCTCTCACAGGCGAAGCCCTCGCCTGCGGTCGCCGCCGCGCTCGCCGAGGGCGCTCCGACGGAGCCGGCGTTCGACCTGGCCGCCGCTCCGCCGGAGCTCGCGGCGACCGCCGCGGCGCTGGTCGGGGCGGGTCCGCTGCCGTCGGCCGAGCTGGAGCGGCTGCTGGATAGCGCCGATGTCCGCGAGCCGCACGCCCGCGCCCGGGCCGAGGCCGCCGCGCTCCTGGCCGCGCCCTTCGCCGAGCCGCTCGGCCCCACGCTCAGGGCGCGGGTCGCGGCCCTGAACGTGCCCGAGGGGCGAGGCTCCGCCGCCCGGCTGATGATCCTGGCCGGCGCGGCCGCCGAGAAGCGTCTGGGCGAGACGGCGCTCGTCGCCCTGTGGCTCGCCGCGGACGCCGGAGCCGCAGGCCTGAGTCCCGGCGAGCGGGCCCTGGTGGTGAGCGCGCTGCGCCGCGCGGGCTTCGATCGCGACGCCCGCGCCTTCGCCCTCGAAGGCCTCCTGGCGCTCAGATGAGCGGGCGGAGCGGCGGCCAGGGCGCGGCCTGGACGGAGGCCTTCCTGGAGATGATGGCGGTCGAGCGAGCCGCCGCCAGGAACACCCTTGTCGCCTACGCCCGCGACCTCGCCGACGCCTCGGGCTTCCTCGCCGCCCGCGGGCGCGACCTCGGCCAGGCCAGCGCCGAAGACGTCGAGGCGTATTTCGCGGCGCTTGGCGCACGGGGCCTTTCCGCCGCCACCGCGGCGCGGCGCCGCTCGGCGGTGCGGCAGTTCTATCGCTTCGTGCTCGGCGAGGGCTGGCGGGCCGACGACCCCTCGCGCCGCGTGGAGGCGCCGAAGCAGGGCCGATCCCTGCCCAAGGTGCTCTCCCGCGAGGAGATGGACCGGCTGATCGCCGCCGCCGGCGCCGGCGAGGCGGCGCAGGGCGTCAGGCTCGCCTGCATGATCGAACTGGCCTACGCCTCCGGCCTGCGGACTTCCGAGCTCACCGGCCTCACCCTCGCCGCCCTGGCGCGCGACCCAGCCTACCTGATCGTCAAGGGCAAGGGCGGCAAGGAGCGACTCGCCCCGCTGAACGAGTCCGCGCGCGCCGCCGTGAAGACCTATCTGGCGGTGCGGCCTGGATTCCTTCCCAGGGGCCAGAAGGCCAACCCGTGGCTGTTCGCGTCCCGCGGCCGGACGGGTCGTCTCACGCCCCGCCGGTTCGCCCAGCTGCTCGACGAAGCGGCCGCTGCAGCGGGAATCGATCCGGCCCGGGTCAGCCCGCACGTCCTGCGCCACGCCTTCGCCACCCATCTGCTGGAGGGCGGCGCGGACCTCAGGGTGGTGCAGACGCTGCTCGGCCACGCCGACATCGCGACCACCCAGATCTACACCCATGTCGCAGACGATCGCCTGCGCGAGGTGGTGGCGACCAAGCACCCGCTGGGCAAGAAGAAATGAGCCCTTCCTTCGATGGGAAGGGCTCGTTCGGATCAGGCGACGATGCGGTAGCGGCCCTCGGCGTCCGGGCAGACCCGCACGTAGCGGTAGTCGCGGCCGTAGGTGTCGACGGGCGCGGGCGCGAGGCGACAGCCCATCCGCTGGTATTCGGCGTAGCGGTTCGAGCGGACGTAGCGGCCCTCGCGGTAAGGGATGGTCTCCTGATAGGTGAAGTACGGCCCGCGCTGGTCGCACCGGTAGCGGTCGTGGGCGTGGCCCACCGCGGCGCCGAGGCCGCCGCCGACCACAGCGCCCAGCACCGAGTTCTCGGTGTGCCGTCCGGGCGCCGAGAGCTGCGAGCCGAGCACCGCGCCGGCCAGGGCGCCGATCGCGCCGCCCGTCACGGTGCCGGAGCTGTCGCAGCGGACCGCCGGGGCGGCGTAGGCGGTGTTGGCGCCGTAGTAGGGCGCTGCCGGCGCGGCGTAGCCGTAGGCGGGCGCGGGCGTCACGTAGTAGGCCCAGTAGCGCTCATCCCAGACCGGGGCCGGGCCATAGAGCCGCGCATATGCGCCATAGCCGTAGCGGGCGTCGTAGTCGGCGCGGGCGCGGTTGTAGTCGGCCAGCCGGCGCTCATATTCCCGCCGGGCCGCCGCATAGTCGGCGCGGTGGGCGTCATAGTCCGAGCGCCGCGATTCGTAGGCCCGTTGCTGCTCCTGGTAGCGCTGCTGGTCCTCCTGGTACTGCGGCGTGGGCTGGTACTGCGGCGGCGGGGACTGGTAGCCCTCGTCGCGCGGATAGTCCTGATAGTTCTGGTAGTTCTGGGCCATGGCCGGGGCCGCCGTCGCGAGCGCCAGCGCAGAGGCCATGCCGACCTTGAACAACGCGTGCATGGGGATTCTCTTGCTCCAAATCTCCTCGAGCGCGGGGTTGCTGTGTCGGGGCATCGTCCGCGCAGATCTCGAAAGCCGCGCCAGGCCGGCCGTCGCTTCCCCCAGGCGTGACGGCGCGGGTCCGGCTCGACCTCGGCCTACAAACTCTCCGGGGGCAACCGGGGTTGCAAAAAGCAAAGCCGTCGGCCGCCCGGCCGGGGTTGTGAGGCGAAGCCTTCCCGCCTAACTTCCGCCGCTTCGTGAACGGCGCAGGGATTTCGATGGCGGTGCAATACCTCGAGTTCGAGCGCCCGATCGCCGATCTCGAAGCCAAGATCGAGGAGCTCTCCAAGCTGTCCGAGACGGCGAGCCCCGGGACCTTCGACGCCGAGATCGAGGCCCTGCGCGCGCGCGCCCAGGACATGCGCCGCGAGGCCTATGCGAATCTCGACGCCTGGCAGAAGACCCAGGTCGCCCGCCACCCCGACCGCCCGCATTTCATCGACTACTGCGCCGCCCTGATCGATGCCTTCGTGGAGTTGAAGGGCGACCGCAAGTTCGCCGACGACCAGGCACTGATCGGCGGCCTGGGCCGATTTCGCGGCCGTCCCGTCGTGGTCATCGGCAACGAGAAGGGCCACGACACGGTCACGCGGGTGAAGCACAACTTCGGCTACGCGCGGCCCGAGGGCTACCGCAAGGCGGTGCGCCTGATGGAGCTCGCCGAACGCTTCCACCTGCCGGTGATCAGCCTCGTCGACATCGCCGGCGCCTATCCCGGCGTCGCCTCCGAGGAGCGCGGCGTCGCCGAGGCGATCGCCCGCTCGACCGAGATGTGCCTGATGCTGGGGGTGCCCAATGTGGCGGTGATCACCGGCGAGGGCGGCTCCGGCGGGGCCATCGCCATCGCCGCGGCCAACCGGGTGCTGATCCTGGAGCATGCGATCTATTCGGTGATCACGCCGGAGGGGGCCAATTCGATCATCTGGCGCGGCTCGCGCACGCCGGCCGACGCGGCGCGGGCGATGAAGATCTCCGCCCAGGACCTGCTGGGCATGAAGATCGTCGACCGGATCGTCCCGGAGCCGCCCGGTGGGGCGCATTCCGATCCCGCCGCGGCCATGGCCGCCGTCGCCGACGCGATCGAAGACGAGCTGAGGGCGCTGGAGGGCCTCTCGGCTGACGAGCTGCGCAAGCAGCGCGCGGCCCGCTTCTACGCGATCGGCCGCGAAGGCCTGTCGTAAATCGCGGTTGCTTGACGCTGCGTCCTCGGTTTCAACTGACTTCAAACAACCGTTCGTCAGCGGCGTGACCTCGCCGGCCTGGGCGCGCGCCTCGCAGGAGACAGAGTTGATGATCAGGACCCGCATCACCGAGATGTTCGGCGTCGAGACCCCCGTGGTCATGGGAGGCATGACCGGCGTGGGCTATGCGCCCCTGGTCGCCGCGGTGGCCAACGCCGGCGCGCTCGGCTTCATCACCGCCCACCACTCGCAATCGGCGGAGGAGCTGGAGAAGGAAATCCAGCGCTGTCGCGACCTCACCGACAAGCCGTTCGGCGTGAACCTGACGCTGCTGCCGTCGCTGAACCCGATCCCCTATGACGAATACCGGCGTGCGATCATCGAGAGCGGCATCAAGATCGTCGAGACGGCGGGCCGCGCGCCGACCGACCACCTGCCCGACTTCAAGGCCAATGGCGTCAAGGTGATCCACAAGTGCACGTCCGTCCGCCACTCGGTCTCGGCGGTGAAGCACGGCGTCGACGTGGTCTCCATCGACGGCTTCGAGTGCGCCGGCCACCCCGGCGAGGACGATGTCGGGCTGATCGTGCTGCTGCCCGCCACGGTGGACGCCATCGACGTGCCGGTGATCGCCTCGGGCGGCATGGCAGACGGCCGCAGTCTCGCAGCGGCGCTGATGCTGGGCGCCGATGCGATCAACATGGGCACCCGCTTCATGGCCACGAGGGAGTGCGCGATCCACGACAACGTGAAGCAGAAGATCGTCGAGAACACCGAGCGCGACACCCTGCTCACCAACCGCACGCTGCGCAACACCAGCCGGGTGGCGCGCAACGCCGTCTCCGAGGAGGTGGTCCGCATCCAGCAGGATCCGACCAAGACGATCGACGACGTCCGCCACCTGGTGGCGGGCGTGCGCGGCCGCACCAACGTGATGGGCGCCGGCGACACCGACGGCGGCATCTGGACCGTCGGCCAGAGCCAGGGCCTGATCCACGACATCCCGAGCTGCGCGGAGATGGTGAAGAACATCATGCGCCAGGCCGAGCAGACCCTGACCAAGAACGCCGCCAAGATCGTCTCGGAGCGGGTCAAGACGCCGGCCTGAGGCGAAGCTCCAGACCAGCCGTCAAGACGAAGGGCCGCCGGCTCTGGCCGACGGCCCTTGGCCTTGCTCCCCCATGCGCCGCGGCGGAAGACGTCCGCCGCGGATCTCCCCCGATCAGTGACGCCAGGTCGCGCCGACGAAGAAGTACCGGCCGACCTGGTCGTAGGTGCCGATGCCGACGGTCGGGAACGGCGGCTGCTTGTCTAGGATATTGTCCACGCCAGCCCGCAGCGTGATGTCGTGCGGGAACTTGTACTGCGCCGTGAGGTCGTGGGTGTAGTAATCGCCCACGCTCAGGATATTGCGGTTCTCTATCGTGAAGGTCCGATCGAACAACGAGTGCTGGATGAAGTGAGTCGTCCAGGTGACCCGCAGGTTCTCGTAGGTGTAGCGGACGTTCAGCAGGTACTTCCAGCGCGCGCTGCCGATGGTGCCTTCGGTGTCGCTGAGGTCAAAGCCCGTGCCCGACACGGAGGTCTTCAGCCTGCGGGTGTGGAAGACATTCCAGTCGACGCCCAGGTTCCCGAGGTCGCGGCCGGTGTGCACGCCGGGCAGGTCGTCGATGTCATGGCTGTAGCTGAGCTCGTAGGTGTCGCCTGCGAAGTTGGTGAAGCCGGCGTTCACGAAGCCGGCGTTCACCGTGGTGATCTGGCCGGTCGCATCGCGCACGAAGCGGCTGCAGACGTCGGCCGGATGCGATGGCGAGTCGAAGCAGGTCGACAGGATCGAGGTGGCGTTGAAGTTCACGATCGCGTTGGTCAGGTCGATGTGCACGTAGTCCCAGGCGAGCGCCAGGCCCGGCACGAAGCGCGGCTGGAACACGACGCCGTAGGTCCAGGACTTGCCTTCCTCGTTCTTGAGGTTGGGATTGCCGCTGGTGGTGATCGGCTGCGAAGCCACCTGGATCGTCGACTTGAAGCCATTGAGCGTCGCGCCCAGCTTGGCGAAGTCAGCGGCGCAGTTGGCCGCGCGGGTCTTCGGATTGGGCCCGGCGTTGATGTTCGCCACATCGCAGGGGTCGGTCGCCAAGCTGAACGCCGTCGAAGCCGGCAGGAACAGCTCGGTGATCGCCGGCGCCCGGAAGGTCTTGGACCGGCTCGCGCGGAAGGTGATGTCCTCGATCGGGGAGTAGCGGCCGCCGAAGGACCAGGCTTCGTTCTTGCCGGCGAGCGAGTTGTCCACCTTGCGGTAGGCGCCTTCGAACTCCAGCTTCTGGCCCGCCCAGATCGGGCTGAACTCGCCGCCCAACACCGGCAGCAGGCTCTCCACGTAGTACTCGTTGGTGTTGTAGGAGCCCGCCGCCGGCGGGATCGGCACCGAACGTCCGACGCCGAGACGCGCATTCTCGTTGGGCGTGAACGACGCCTCTTCCCGGCGGTGCTCGTAGCCGAGGTTGAAGCCCCAGTTGCCCGCCGGCAGCTTCCAGATCGTGCCCGTCAGGTTGGCTTCGAGGTCGTCCTGGGTGTCCTTGTCGTCGCTGCGGAACTCGGCGTCGATGAACTTCAGCGCTGCGGCGCTGGGCGCGCCCTGGCCGAACAGGTTCAGCGGCTGACAGCCGTTGCCCGGATTGGTCAGGGTGGAGCGGCAGACGATCTGGCCGGTGGTCTGGTCCTTCACCGCGTCGACCGCCAGGGCGAAGTTCGCCTGGTTGATGCCGGGGCTGATGAAGAACGCCTTGGTTTGGCCGTGGCTGGCGGTGACGTTCCAGGTGAAATCACGGTCCAGGGCGTTGAAATCGCCTTCGGCGGTCGCCGAGGCGTCGTAGGCCTTGGTCTCCGACTTCACCGTCGAGAGCCCCACGATGTCGGTGGAGGCCCGCGCCAGGAAGAAGCTGCTGGCTCCGGCCGGCAGCGAGGCGACGATGTTCTGCCGCGCCTGGGCGGTCAGGAACGGATTGTCGATGCTGATCGCCAGGTTGCCGGAGAGGCCGCCGAACAGGGCCGACTGGAAGATCGGCTGGTTCGCCGGGGCGGTGGACTTGTCGTCGGACAGGAACACCGTGGCGTGCAGCCGGATGTGCGGCGTGAGCTCGTAACGCGCGATGAATTGGCCGAGCTTGCGGTGCACCGGCGTCTCGAGCGAGGTCAGCGGCGCGAGGTTCAGGCCCTGGCCGCCGGAGGCGATCGAGGGCTGGAAGAAGGTGCCCGGATTGTAAGGAATGAGCGTGCCGTCGGGCGCGAACTGGGCCGGCACCCTCTGGCCCGGATTGTTGGGGTCCGGCACCGTCACCAGGGCGCCCAGGCTGAAGGTGTTGCGGGTGAAGCCGACGCCGCCCTGGGTCAGCTCGGGCACCCGGCGGTTCGCGATCAGGATATTCGCGGGGATGCCGTCGCTCGAACTGGTGTTCGCCGGGTTCGCGGCGAAGCTGAACTGAGCGGCGGTCTCCGGCCGCTGCGTCTGGACGAGCGAGCCGGTCTTGTCGAGCTCGAAGTCGATGGCGAGGTTCAGCTTGCCATCCAGGAAATCGTGCCCCACGGCCGCAGTGATGTGGCTGGTCGGGTAGTCGTGGCGGGAGGATTCGCCGTACTGGCCGTCGAGCAGGATGCCTTCGAAGTGGTCCTTGTAGATCAGGTTCACGACGCCTGCGATCGCGTCTGAGCCATAGACCGCGGCGCCGGTGGCCGGGACCTCTTCCACACGGTCCAGGAAGGCGGTCGGCAGCTGGTTCAGGTCGACCTGGTTGCCCGGGCTCGAGCCGCTGAACAGGGTGGCCGCCTGGGAGGAGACGAAGCGGCGGCCGTTGACCAGGGTGAGCGTGCGCTGCGAACCCAGGTTGAACAGGTCGACGAAGTTGCGCCCGGTGCCGAACGAGCCCTGCGCCCCGGCGGGGGTGATGCTGCCCTGCATGGCCGGCAGGTCGTTCACCGCATTGGCGATGTTGGTGATGCCCTTGTCCCGCAGGTATTGGCCGGTCACCATCGCGACCGGCTTGTCGGAGGTCAGGTCCGGCCTCGGAATGCGCGAGCCGGTGACCACGATCTCGGACACGTCCACGCCGCCGGCGCCGGTCGGAGGCGGATTGGCCGGCGCCGCCTGAGCGTGCGCGAAGGTGGGCGCAGCCAGGCTGATCGCCGCGGCCGACGCCAGAAGAACCGGGCGCAGCATGGCCCTGGTGTTGCTCTGCATGTTTGACGTCCCCAAGCCTGCTTTGTTGCGCGCGCCGATGCTCGGCGCGGCCCGTCTATTCGCGGCGCCCCTGTGGAGACCAGGCCCCCAACTCTTGCCGCACGAGCTGACGAGGGCGTCACGTTCTCACGCGCACGTCAACCTCGCAACACAATCGCGCCGCAATCTCACGGCGACCGGCGGATTTGCCCCCAATTTTCGAGCGAAGTGCGCCCTGGTTGCCACACTATGGCGAAGACGCGCAAAGTCGAACCTTCACCACGGGCGCTCAGGCGATCGCCTTCAGCGCCTCGCCCAGCATCTCGACCGCCTCGGCGGTGGTCGCCCACGAGCACATGAAGCGCACCGTGCCGTCGAGGAAGCGGTAGGCGAACCAGCCGCTCGCGTGCAGGCGCTCGAGGGTGGGCTCGTCCATCTCCACGAAGACACCGTTCGCCTCGACCGGGTGGCAGACCGGGAACGGCGTCAGCGCCCCAAGCTTCTTGGCCATGGCGTTGGCGTGGGCGGCGTGGCGGATGAGCGCGCCGTCCTCGAGCATGCCCTCGAACGGCGCGGCGTAGAACCGTCCCTTCGAGGGCAGCTGCCCGGCCTGCTTCAGCCGGGCGTCGAACCGGCGCGCAAGCGCGCGGTCGAAGATCGCCACGGCTTCCGAGGGGGGCATGCCCGCCTTCGTCCCGCCGACCACCAGCAGGTCCACGCCCAGGCCCTTTATGCCCTTCAGATCGAAGCCTGCGGCCGCAGCGTTGGCGAGCCGCGCGCCATCCAGGTGCACGCCGTAGCCCTTGGCCCTCACGGGCGCGATCAGCGCCTCGAGTTCGCGGGCCGAATAGACGGTCCCGTATTCCGTGGCGTTGGTCAGCGACAGGGCCGCCGGAGACTGGCGATAGGAGACGTCCGGCGCCGCCAGCGGCTCGCCGAGCGCCGCCGGATCGATCTTGCCTGACCGCCCCGGCAGCCGGATCAGGCCGAGCCCCTGGCCGAAGAAGCCGGGCGCGCCGGTCTCGTCGGTGCACACGTGGGCGTGCTCGTGCGCCAGCACCGCCTCGAACGGCCGGCAGAGCGCCGCCAGCGAGAGCGCGTTGGCCGCCGTGCCCGAAGCCACGAACCGCACCTCGGCGTCGGCGTCC
>NZ_DATIMC010000008.1:0-69253 GCF_035475775.1 Phenylobacterium sp.
GCCGGAGAGCACCACGCCCCCAGCCTCCATCGGCCCGAGCGTCGCGACCAGGTTGGACTTGGTCCCCTCCGCGTTGGGCACGCGCCGGTGCGGGACGGAGAGGCCGTCGAGATGGGCCTCCACCCATTCGACCAGCGCCAGATTCGAGCCCCGCGAGGTGGTGTCGAATCCGACCAGGGTCTTCAGGATCTCGGCGGCGGAGGCGAACTCGGGCATGGCGCAGGGATAGACCTGCCGGCCTTGCGCGACAAACGCCCAGCTAGCCCTGCTGCACGCGCCCAGGCGCCGGCAGCACGTCGATCAACTCGATGCGGAAGATCAGCGCCGCGCCCGGCGGGATGACGCCGCCGGCCCCTTGGTCGCCGTAGCCCAGCTTCGGCGGGACATAGAGCACCCACTCGTCGCCCGGGCGCATCATCGGCAGCGCCTCCATCCAGGCGGGCACCAGATGGGCCAGCGGCATGGCCGCCGGCGCGCCGCGCTCGTAGGTGGAATCGAACACCTGGCCGTTCACCAGCTTGCCTTCGTAGTTGACCTTCACCTCGTCGCCCGGCTGCGGCTTGATGCCGGTCGCGGGTCCCGAGCGGACCACCTTGTACATCAGCCCCGAAGGCAGGGTGCGCACGCCCGGCTCCCTGGCCGCCTTGTCGAGGAAGGCCTGGGACTCCGGCGTGGGCTTGCCCGCCGCCGCCGGTCCCGGGCCGGCGCCCGTCGCCTTGGCGGGCGGATGACAGGCGGCCAGAGCCAGCGCGCCGGCGAGCGCGACGAGTGCGCGACGCATCAGACCGCCCTCGGCGGGTAGCCGCGCTCGCGCAGGGCGTCCATCACCTCCTGGGCGTGCTGGGCGTCGCGGGTCTCGATCATGATGTCGAACTCGGCGCCCTTGGCCGGCACGTCCAGCGCCAGGCGATTGTGCGCCACCTCGATGATGTTGGCCCCGAGGCTGCCGATCACCGCCGACACCGTGGCCAGCAGCCCCGGCCGGTCGTCGCCGACGATTCGCAGCGAGACCAGACGCTGGTCGCGCACCAGCTCGCGGGTCAGCACCGAGGCCAGCAGGCGCGTGTCGATGTTGCCGCCGGTGATGATCAGGCCGCACTTTCGCCCACGGAACTTGCGCGGATGCGCCAGCAGGGCCGCGAGCGAGGCCGCCCCGGCCCCTTCCGCCACGGTCTTCTCGACGTTGCAGTAGAGCGCGACGGCGCGCTCGAAGAACGGCTCCTCGATCAGCATGACCTCGTCGATCAGCGGCCGGGCGATGGCGTAGGTCTCGTCGCCCACCTCCTTGACCGCGATGCCCTCGGCGATGGTCGAGGCGCCGTTGGCGCTGGCGGTGTTCACGCCGCGCATCCTGGCGGTGAACGAGGGGTACATCGCCGGCTCCACGCCGACGATCGAGATGTCCTTCTTGAGGTGCTTGGCGGCCGTGGCGACGCCGGCGATCAGCCCGCCGCCGCCGATCGGCACCGGCAGCACCTCCAGATCCGGAACGTCCTCCAGCATCTCCAGCGCCACCGTGCCCTGGCCGGCCATGACGTTCAGGTCGTTGAAAGGATGGACGAAGGTGAGCTGGCGTTCGTCGCAGAGCGCCAGCGCCCGCGTGGACGCCTCGTCGTAGCCCTCGCCGTCGATCACCACCTCGGCGCCGTGGGCGCGGGTTTGCTGCACCTTCACGAAGGGCGTCCCCTTCGGCATGACGATGGTCACCGGGATGCCGAGCCGCGCCGCATGATAGGCGAGGGCCTGGCTGTGGTTGCCGGCCGAGGCGGCGATCACGCCGCGCTTGCGGGCGTTCGCCCCGAGCTGCAGGAGGGCGTTCAGCGCGCCGCGCTCCTTGTAGGCGGCGGTGAACTGCAGGTTCTCGAACTTCACCCACACCTCGGCCCCGGTGATCTCCGACAGGGTCTTCGAATACCGGCAGGGCGTGCGCTCGATGTGACCCTGCAGCCGGTCGCGGGCCGCAAGGATGTCGTCGAAGGAAAGGGTCATGGTCGAGCCGGATGTCGGAAAAGGCCGGCAACCTAACGGCGCCAGGGCGGTGGAGCAATGCAGGCGTCCTCTCCCAAGCGAAGTCTTGGGAGAGGTGGCTCATCAGGGATCGAACTCGGCGACCAGGTGGCCGGGGGCGACCTCCTTCAGCTCAGGCGCGAGGATCGGCGCATTGGGGTCGGCCGGCAGGCGCGAGGGCAGGAACCGGAGCGCCGAGCGCGCGTCCAGCGGCGAGGGCGGCTCGCCCTCCAGCCTCACGCGCTTGCGGGTCCGCTCGATCGCAGGGTCCGGGATCGGCGCGGCCGAGAGCAGGGCCTTGGTGTAGGGGTGCCGGGCGCCGGCGTAGAGCTGGTCGCGGTCGGCCGTCTCGACCACCCGGCCCAGGTACATCACCAGCACCCGGTGGCTGATCTCGCGCACCACCGCCAGATCGTGGCTGATGAAGATCATGGAGAGCCCCATGGCCTTCTGCAGCTCGATCAGGAGGTCGATGATCTGGGCGCGGATCGAGACGTCGAGGGCCGAGACCGCCTCGTCGCAGATCACCAGCTTCGGCTGCAGGATCATCGCCCGGGCCACCCCGACGCGCTGGTTCTGGCCGCCGGAAAGCTCATGCGGATAGCGGTTGATCAGGGCCGGATCGAGCTCGACTCGGTGCATCATCGCACGCGCCTCGGCCTCGCGTTCGGCGCGGCCGAGCTGCGGGCGGAACACGCGCAGCGGCTCGGCGATGGAATCGCCGATGGTCATCCGGGGATCGAGGCTCGCCAGCGGATCCTGGAAGACGATCTGCAGGTCCCGCCGCGCCGCCCGCATCGCCTCGCGCGCCGCATGGCTGATGTCGCGCCCCATCAGCGTCACCACCCCGGCGTCGGCGGGGATCAGGTTGAGGACCGCGCGCGCCAGCGTCGACTTGCCCGAGCCGCTCTCGCCGACCACGCCCAGGGTCTCGCCCTGGCGCACTTGGAAGGAGACGCCGTCCACGGCGCGCAACTGCTTGCGGGCGCCGAACAGCGCGCCCGGCGCCGGAAACCAGACCTTGATGTCGCGGCCCTCGACCACCACCGGCGCATCGGCCGGAACCGGCGCGGGCGTCGGCCGGCCGCCTCGGTCGGGCCGGTCCAGGCGCGGGATCGCCGCCAGCAGGGCGCGCGTGTACTCGGTCTTCGGCCGCGCGAAGATGGTCTCGGCGGCGTCGCCTTCGATGAACTGGCCCTGGCGCATGACGCAGACGTGGTCGGCGAGGCGGGCGATCACCCCCATGTCGTGGGTGATGAGCACCATGGCCGTGCCGGTCTCCCGCTGAAGCTCGGCCATCAGGTCGAGGATCTCGGCCTGCACCGTGACGTCCAGCGCCGTGGTCGGCTCGTCGGCGATCAGCAGGTCGGGCCCCACCGCCATGGCCGCGGCGATCATCACCCGCTGGCGCATGCCGCCGGAGAGCTCGTGCGGATACTGGCCGAGCCTGCGCGCCGCGTCGGGGATGCGCACCTTCTCCAGCCACTCCCGCGCGCGTTTCGTCGCCGCCGCGCCCGAGAGCCCCAGGTGCAGCCGAAGGGGCTCGGCGATCTGCTCGCCGATCCGCACGTGCGGGGTGAGCGCCGTCAGCGGATCCTGGAAGATCATCGTCATCTTCGAGCCGCGCACGCGGTTGAGCCGGCGGGCCGGCAGGCCCAGCAGCTCCTGGCCGTGCAGCTTCGCCGAGCCGCTCGCCTGCCCGTTCTCGGCCAGGAGGCCCATCACCGCCATGAAGCTCTGGCTCTTGCCCGAGCCGCTCTCGCCGACCACGCCCAAGGTCTTGCCGCGCGGCACGGTGAGCGAGACCCCGCGCACGGCCTCCACCACGCCGTCGTGCGTCGAGAACTGGACCTTCAGGTCCTCGATGGTGAGCACGGCGGCGGAATCGGTCACGGCGCAGGGACCCTAGACGCCCCCGCGGGCTTTTTGAAATCGCGCCGCGCCCGCGTCCCGCTATACCTACCGCGGTGTCCGAGCCGCCGCCCGCCAGTCCCCCGCGCCCCGCGCTGTTCCTCGACCGCGACGGGGTGCTGAACGAGGACCGTGGCTACGTCGCACGCTGGGAGGATTTCCACTGGATCGAGGGCGCCCAGGCGGCCATCGCCGCCTTCAACCGGGCGGGGTGGCTGGTCATCGTCGTGACCAACCAGTCGGGCATCGGCCGCGGCTACTATACCGAAGACGCCATGCACGCCCTGCACGCGAAGATGGCCGAAGACCTCGCCGCGGCCGGCGCCCGCGTGGACGCCATCTACTTCGCGCCGCACCATCCGGAGGCTGCGGTCGCCGGCTATCGCAAGTCCGATCCGCCCGACCGCAAGCCCAATCCCGGGATGATCCTGCGCGCCCTCGCCGAGTGGCCCATCGACCGCGAGCGTTCGGTGCTGGTCGGCGACAAGCTCTCCGACATCGAAGCCGCCACCCGCGCCGGCGTCCGCGGCCTGCTGTTCGCCGGCGGCGACCTGCGGCGGTTCCTGCTGGATGAAGCGCTGCTGCTGGGATGATCCTGCCCGCCCCGTGAACGGGGGGAGGCAGATCACCGCCCCTCCATCTGCGCCAGCATGCGCTCCAGCGTCGCCAGCTCGTCCGCCTCGCCAGGCGGCTTGTCCCAGCGGATGCGGCTGATCCGCGGGAAGCGCATGGCGACGCCCGAGCGGTGCCGGCCCGAGCGCTGCAGCCCTTCGAAGGCCACCTCGAACACCAGGCCCGCGTGCGGTTCGGCCCGCACCGAGCGCACCGGCCCGAACCGTTCGACGGTGTTGTCGCGCACGAACTTGTCGATCTGCCTGAGCTCCTCGTCGGTGAAGCCGAAATAGGCTTTGCCGACCGGGGTCAGCGCCCGGCGGCCGTCGTCGGCCTCGGCCCAGACTCCGAAGGTGTAGTCGGAATAGAAGCTCGAGCGCTTGCCGTGGCCCCGCTGGGCGTACATCAGGACCGCGTCGACCAGGAACGGGTCGCGCTTCCACTTGAACCATGGACCCTTCGGCCGGCCGGCCTCGTAGATGGAATCCCAGCGCTTCAGCATGATCCCCTCGGCGACCTGCGGGTCGCCGGGCGGCGGCTGGGCCCTGAGCGCCGCGAGCTCCGCCCAGGCCTCGAACGGCTGCAGCGGCGAGAGGTCGATCCGCGCCGAGCCCTGCCGCGCGACAAACCGCTCGAGCCGCCGGCGGCGCTCGGCGAAGCTGAGCGTGCGGACGTCCTCGCGCCCTTCCGCCAAGAGGTCGTAGGCGCGCACGCCGGCGGGGTAGGCCGCGGTCAGCTTGGCGTCGACGCTCTTGCGGTTCAGCCGCTGCTGCAGGTCGGCGAAGCTCGCGACCGTCCGTCCATTTGGGCCGTCTCGCATCACCAGCAGCTCGCCGTCGATGACGCCCTCCTCGAACAGCGCATCCACCACGTCCGGAAACGTTCGCGAGATGTCGTCGCCGGTTCGCGTATAGAGCCGCCGGACGCCCGCCTCATGGACCAGCTGCACGCGGATGCCGTCCCACTTCCACTCCGCGGCATAGTCGGCCGGGTCGAGCCTGGCGAAGTCCACCGCTTCGTCGATGGCCTGGGCCAGCATCGCGGGCCGGAAGCGCCCGGGATTGTCCGCCGACGGCTTCTCGGACCGGCCCTCCAGCCAGGCGAACAGGTCTTCGTAGGGGGGATGCAGCGCGTGCCACAGGTCCTCGATCTCGGCGGGATCGACGCCGCCCAGCTCGGCCGCCGCGCGCTTGGCGAGCCGCGCCGTCAGCCCGACGCGCAGCTCCCGCGTCATCAGCTTCAGCAGCGCCCAGCGCTCGCGCGGCTCCTCCATCGCGTCGAGCCAGCCCTCGATCAGCCGCTGCACCTCGGGGCGGCTGGCCGCCTGCAGCCCCTCGACCACCTCGGCCAGTCCCGGCTCGCGGTTGGCGCCCGGCCGCCTGGGCCAGACCAGCGCCACGGTCTCCGCCAGGTCGCCCACGTAGTCGTACGACCACCAGAACAGCTGCGGGTCCATCCGCTCTTCCACGGCCTTGCGGATGAAGGTCGGCTTGGCGGCCTGGAAGGTCAGGTCGCCGGTCAGCGCCGCCAGCGCCCAGCCGCGGTCGGGGTCGGGGGTCTCGCGCAGGTAGTCGCGGACGAGCGTCAGCTTGGCGTTGCGCGAGGCGGTGAGCGACAGCCGGTCCAGCAGCTCGGCGAAGGCGCGCACGTCAATCCCGCTCATTCCCGCGAAGGCGGGAATCCAAGCTGACTCGGGCCGCATGCCGCGGAGGCGCCGCATGGGTCGCCGCCTTCGCGGGAACGAGCGGATGATGCCTAGTCATCCTCCTCCTCCTCGTAGCCCACCAGCGCCAGCGCGCGGGCCGGGACGCCGTGCAGTTCGGCCCAGCGGGCCAGCGCCTCCTCGCGGCCGTGGGTGATCCACAGCTCGCCGGGGCGGAGCTCGTCGACCGTGCCGGTGAGCTCGTCCCAGTCGGCGTGGTCGGAGATGATCAGCGGCAGCTCCACGCCGCGCTGCTTGGCCCGCGCCCGCACCCGCATCCAGCCGGAGGCGAAGGCGGTCACCGGATCGGGGAACCGGCGGCTCCAGCGGTCCTGCAGCGTCGACGGCGGCGCGATCACGATCTCGCCGGCGAAGGCCTTCTTCGCCGCGGTGGTCGCGGGCTCCAGCGGGCCGAGGTCGACGCCGTGCCGCTGATAGAGCGCGTTCAGCCGCTCCAGCGCGCCGTGCACATAGATCGGCTTCTCCCAGCCCGCCTCGCGCAGCAGCGCGACGATCCGCTGCGCCTTGCCCAGCGCATAGGCGCCCACCAGGTGCGCCCGCTCCGGGAACTGCGCCACCGAGCGCAGCAGGCGGGCGATCTCCTCGCGGTCGTCGGGATGGCGGAACACCGGCAGTCCGAACGTGGCCTCGGAGATGAACACCTCGCCCGCGACCGGCTCGAACGGCGCGCAGGTCGGGTCGCGCCGGCGCTTGTAGTCGCCCGAGACCACCATCGTCAGGCCCTTCCAGCGCACCACCACCTGGGCCGAGCCCAGCACATGGCCGGCCGGGACCAGCGTCACCGCCACCTCGTCGCGATCCACGATCTCGCCATAGGCCGCCGCCTGCTTGGCCTCGACGAACCCCGGCCCGTAGCGCTCGGCCATGATGTCCAGCGTGGGCTCGGTCGCCAGCACCGCCCCGTGGCCCGCCCGCGCGTGGTCCCCGTGGCCGTGGGTGATCACCGCGCGGGCCACCGGCCGCACCGGGTCGACATAGAAGTCGCCGGGCGCGCAGTAGAGCCCCTCCGGCTTCGGGCAGAGCAGGTCCTGCGGACGGATCATCGATCTCACTTATGTCCCGGCGGCGGCCTTCGCCAGCGATTGACCCGGGCGGCGTTCGCCCGTACCCGGCTTGGCCCATGTCCGAGCCATCCGAGCCGCGGTTCCCGGGAGGGCTGCCGCAGGTCGCCCAGCACATGACCACCAGCGTGCCGCAGGCCGCGGCGCTGGGGTTGAAGCTGGTCGCGGTGGGCGAGGCGAGCGGGACCATGGAGGTCCCCTGGCGGGAGGACCTGGTCGGCGATCCGGACACCGGCGTGATCGCCGGCGGCGTCGTCACCAGCCTGCTGGACCACACCTGCGGCCTGGCGATCAGCGCCGCGGCCAAGGGCCAGATGTTCGGCACCGCGACCCTGGACCTGCGGATCGACTACATGCGCCCCGCCGCGCCGCGCGCCGGCGTGACCGCGGAAGCCCACTGCTACAAGCTCACCCGCTCGGTGGCCTTCGTGCGCGCCCAGGCCTGGGACGCCGATCCCGCCGATCCGATCGCCACGGTCCAGGCCGCCTTCATGATGAGCCCGAGGTCCGCGTGAGCGAGGCCGACCACGCCAAGCTCGAGGCCTTCCTGCAGCGGGCGCCCTACGTCCGCTTCCTGGGCATGCGCGCCGAGCTGGCCGGCGACGAGATGACCGCCATCCTGCCATTCTCTCCGCACCTGGTCGGCAACACCACCATCCCGGCGCTGCACGGCGGGGTCATCGGCGGCTTCCTGGAGATGACGGCGCTCGCCCAGCTGTGGGTGACGCAGGGCTCCGGCAAGCTCGCCAAGACCATCGACGTGACCATCGAGTACCTGCGCCCGGGCCGCGCCATGACCACCTACGCCCGCGCCGATCTCCGCAAGGTCGGCCGCCGCGTCGCCAATGTGCACGTGGAGGCCTGGCAGGAAGCCAGGAGCCACCCCGTCGCGGCGCTCAGGGGCCATTTCCTGCTGGCGAGCGACTGATTTTCCCCTGATCGGGAAGCTAGGAAGGTCTCGCCGCAGCCTTCTCCCTGGCGATCTCGGCCAGGCTCGCCTGCGCCTTCTGGACGCCGGCGTGGTCGCCCCTGGCGCGGGCGCCGACCAGCTGCTCGGTGGCCTCCATCTCGCGCACGGGGATCAGGTGGGAATCGTCGGCCGGCTTGAACGGGCCGATCTCCAGGCGCTTGAGCACCGCCCGCTCGCGGGCGGCCTCCGGCCCGGTCCCCGCCCCATAGGCGAAGATGAATTTGGCGAGCTTGGCCTTCAACGCGGGATCGAGGTCCTTGCGCCAGACCATCGGATCCTCGGGAATGGTCGGCGAGCGCCAGATCACCTGCAGGTTGGCGAGCGTCTTCTTGGCGATGGGCGTGTCGAGCGCGGCCATCCGAGCCATGGAGTTGGTGTTGTCGGTGGCGGCGTCCAGCACGCCCGCGCCGACCGCGAACAGGTTCGACTCGGCGCTGGCGTTGCGCACCGTGCGGAAGCACCGCTCCGGATCGAGCCCGCGCGGCGAGAACAGGTAGGTCATGGGCGCCAGCGTCCCGGACGTCGACTTGGCGTCGCCCATGCCGAAGGCGAGCGTCCGGTCGCAGGCCAGGATCTTCGGCAGGGTGATCCCGCTCCCCTTCCGGACGATGATCACCGCCTGGTAGCCGTCCGGGCCCGAGGGCTTGGAGGTCCTGGCGAACACCTCGCCATCCGCCCGCCGCACCGCCTCCAGTCCCGACTGGTTGGTGAACCAGCCGAGGTCCGATTGCTTGAAGCGCATGGCCTCGATGGCGGCCGTGTAGTTCGAGCCGAAGAACGGATGGACGTGCAGCCCGGTCTGCTTCTCCATGTCCGCCAGGAACGGTCCCCACTCCTGCATCTGGGTCTGGGCGGATTCCGTCGAGACGATGGAGAAGGTGACGCTCGTCCTGGGCGCCTGGCTTTTGCCGGAGGTCGGGTTCGAGCAGGCGGCGAGCGCGACGAGGCCCGCCAGCATCATGAGGCGTCGGATCATGGGCCCAGCATAGCCCAGCTTCCGGCGGCCTCGTCAAAAGCGGCCCGAAAAACGCCGCTTGAGCCGGCGCGCCCGGGGCGGTACCGCGAGCGCCCATGCTGCAAGGTCTCTCCCACCAGGCCCGCGAGGCGAAGAGCTGGCCCTTCGAGCAGGCCCGGCTGCTGCTGACGCGGATCCTGCGCCTGCGCCTGACCGACGCCGAGCGGGATCTCGCTGCGGCCCTGATCGCCCAGCACAAGATCGCCGAGGCGGTCCGCACGCTGCCGGCGCTCGAGCAGCCGGTCACCTTCCAGTGCGGCTTCGGCGCCTCGGGCTTGCCGCACATGGGCACGTTCGGCGAGGTCGCCCGCCCGACCATGGTGCGCACCGCCTTCCGCGCGCTGACCGAGGACGCCATCCCGACCCGGCTCATCGTCTTCTCCGACGACATGGACGGGCTGAGGAAGATCCCCGACAACGTGCCGAACCGCGAGATGCTGGAGGAAGACCGCGACAAGCCGGTCACCGCGGTGCGCGACCCGTTCGGCGAGCACGAGAGCTTCGGCGCGCACAACAACGCCCGCCTGCGCGCCTTCCTGGACGGCTTCGGCTTCGACTACAGCTTCATGTCGTCCACCGAGACCTACCGGTCGGGCCGCTTCGACCCGGTGCTGCTGACCGTCCTCGAGCGCTTCGACGCGATCCAGGCGATCATGCTGCCGACGCTGGGCGACGAGCGGCGGGCGACCTACTCGCCGTTCCTGCCGATCAGCCCGAAGTCGGGCCGCGTCCTGCAGGCGCCCACGCTGGAGCGCCATCTCGAGCGCGGGACCATCGTGTTTCCCGACGAGGACGGGACGCTCGCCGAGGTTCCGGTGACCGGCGGGCAGGTGAAGCTGCAATGGCGGCCCGACTGGGCGGCGCGCTGGGCGGCGCTGAAGGTCGACTTCGAGATGTCAGGCAAGGACCTGGTGGACTCGATCCGCGTCTCCAGCCGCATCTGCCAGGCGCTGGGCGCCGAGCCGCCGGAGACCTTCACGTACGAGCTCTTCATGGACGAGCACAACCGCAAGATCTCGAAGTCCAAGGGCAACGGACTGAGCATGGAGGAGTGGCTGCGCTACGGCGCGCCGGAGAGCCTGGCCTACTACATGTTCACCTCGCCGAAGTCGGCGAAGCGGCTCTACTTCGACGTGATCCCAAAGGCGACGGACGAGTACCTGTCGCACCTGGATGCGTTCAATCGCGCCCGCGCCGAGGGCGCGAACAGGCAGCCGATCGACAACCCCGCCTGGCAGGTCCATTCGGGCCATCCGCCGGAGAAGGGCTCGCCGGTCTCGTTCTCGCTGCTGCTCAACCTCGTCTCGGCCGCCGACGCTTCGACCAAGGAGATGCTCTGGGCGTTCCTGGCCCGCTACATCCCCGGCGCCACGCCTGAGACGCAGCCCCTGCTCGACAAGCTCGCCGGCTACGCCCTGAATTACTACGAGGACTTCGTGAAGCCGGCGAAGCGCTTCCGCGGGCCCGATCCCAAGGAGCGCGCGGCCATGGAGGAGCTGGCCAGCCGCCTGAAGGCGCTGCCGCCCGGCGCCGATGCCGAGGCCATCCAAAACGCGGTCTTCGAGGTGGGCAAGCAGGCCGGATTCGAGCCGCTCCGCGCCTGGTTCGCCGCGCTCTACGAAGTGCTGCTCGGCCAGCCGACCGGCCCGCGCTTCGGCTCCTTCGTGGCGATCTTCGGCCTCGACCGGACCATTCGGCTGATCGAGCGCGCCCTGGCGGGCGAGCTCGCCGCCGCCTGAGAATCACATCGCTCCACGATATTTTTCGCTGCGCCGGCAACAATTGATCGGCGCGGGCTCTTCCAGCTCCGAACGGCGTTAGCTGATCGGGCGCACGGGAGCCGACGGATGCAGGCGCGGTATGGACGCTGGCTGATGGCCCTGGCTGCGGCGGCGGGACTGGTGGTCTCGCTCGTGGCCTACTTCAATCGCGGCGGCGGCATCGCCCACACCGGCGGCGCGGCGCTGGTCATCGCCTCGACCGCCATCTTGCTGGTGGCGGCGCTGGTCCTGGCGCTGGCCCTCGCCGCGCCGGCCTGGTTGCGCGGCCTGTTGCTGGCCGGCTGCCTGCTTGACCTCCTGGGGACCGGCCTGGCGGCGTTTTTCCTGCACGCCTGGCTGCTGCTCGCCCTGATGATCATCGGCCTGGTCGGCTGGTTGCTGGCGATGTTCGCCGACCGTGCCGCCGCGACGCGGGAGGCCAGGGCATGAGGCCCCGCATCGCCTTCGCCATCGCCGGCCTCGCCGCGGGCCTCGCCGCCCTCGCCGCGCTGGCGCAGCAGCCCGCGCCCGCCGCCGCGAGCTTTGGCGGCTGGTCGACCTTCAACGGCGACCTGATGGCCCAGAAGTACGCCGCCGACGCCCAGATCACCCCGGCCAATGTCGGCGACCTCAGGAAGGCCTGGGAGGTGCACACCGGCGACATTTCGCACGGGGCGGGCGGGGTCCCGGCCACCGACTGGTCGGCGACGCCGCTGTTCGTCAACGATACAGTCTACATCTCGACGCCCTTCTACCGGATCTTCGCCATCGCCCCGGACACCGGCCGGGTGAAGTGGATCTTCGATCCCCATGCCCCGCTGAAGGCGCTCACCCAGCCGGAGATGAAGACCCGCGGCGTCGCCTACTGGCAGGCGGCCAACCCGGTCGCGGGACAGCCCTGCCAGAAGCGCGTCTACGTCGGAACGATGGATGGCAAGCTTTACGCCGTCGACGCCGACACCGGGCGCGCTTGCGCCGACTTTGGCCGCGGCGGGGTGGTGGACGTCAACCAGTGGAACGCGGTCAACCCGGTCTGGCCGCTGTCGCTGCTGCAGCCGCCGACCGTCTACAAGGACAGCCTGTTCGTCGGATGGGCGGGCAAGGACTGGGCCTCGAAGACCGCCCCGCCCGGCTGGGTGTTCGCGCTGGACGCCCGCACCGGGCAGCTGAAGTGGACGTTCAATCCGCTGCCGGCCAACGCCTGGCGCCAGACCGGCACCTCGAACGTCTGGGCCTCCATGTCGGTGGATCCGAAGAACGGGCTGCTTTACCTGCCGGTCTCCTCGCCGAGCCCCAATTTCTACGGCGGCGAGCGCAAGCAGGCCTTGCCCTACACCACCTCGATCACCGCGCTCAACGCCGACACCGGCCAGGTCGTCTGGGCGCGCCAGCTCGTCCACCACGACCTCTGGGACTACGACATCAACTCCGCGCCGACCCTGGTCGACATCCGCAAGGACGGCCGCACCGTCCCGGCGCTCGTCCAGTCGACCAAGATGGGCTTCATCTTCGTCCTCGACCGCCTGACCGGCGAGCCGATCTATCCGATCGTCGAGCGGCCGGCGCCGGCCTCGAACGTCCCGGGCGAGCAGGCCTCGCCCACCCAGCCCTACGCCGACTTGCCGGCTCCGGTGATCTCCGAGCGCTGGCCGGGCGTCTCCACGCTCGCCGACCTGGTGAGCTTCGGCGAGTGCAGCCGGCGGGCCAAGCAGCTCCGCTATCTCGGCAAGTTCACCCCGCCCAGCCTGGGCGCCGGCAGCCTGGAATACCCCGCCACGGTCGGCGGGGTGGAGTGGGGCGGCGGGGCGGTCGATCCCACGAGCGGGACCTACGTGGTCAACAATTCCAGCGTGGTCATGATCTACCAACTCCTGACCCGCCAGCAGTACGCCGCGCTCAACAGGTCGGAGGACCGCACCAACTACTACGCCCAGTCCGGCACGCCCTACGGCATGCACCTGACGAACTTCCTCAACTGGCTGGGCATGCCCTGCTGGAAGCCGCCGTTCGGCTCGATCACCGCCTATGATCTCAAGACCGGCCGCACCGTCTGGCGCGAGCCCTTCGGCGTCGTCCAGAAGTGGGGCTTCTACATGCCGCGCTCCTGGGGCTCGGTGACGATCGGCGGGCCGGTGATCACCCGGACGGGGGTGATCTTCATCGGCGCCTCGATGGATTCCAAGGTGCGGGCGCTGGACGAGAGGACCGGCCGGCTGCTCTGGTCGGCGCAGGTCGACGCTCCGGCCGTCGCGCTCCCCGCCGTCTACACCTACCGGGGCCGCCAATACGTGCTCTTCACGGCCGGCGGCAACTCGATCCTGACGCCTCGGCTGGGCGACCAGCTCGTGGCCTTCGCCCTGCCGTAGGCTTGTCCCGCCGGCGCGGCGGTGCTGAGACTGGCGGATCGGATGATCCCGGCGCGAGGCGGCATGGAGCAGTCAGGCGAACACCGCATCGAGGCGCCGGCCACGGCGGTCTGGGCCGCGCTCAACGATCCCGACGTGCTCGCCCGCTGCATCGCCGGATGCCAGTCGATGGAGAAGCTCTCCGACACCGAGTTCCGCGCCAAGGCGAAGGCCAGGGTCGGGCCGGTCAGCGCCCTGTTCGACGCCGAGCTCACCCTCTCCGACCTCGATCCGCCGCACGCCTACACCCTCTCCGGCCAGGTGAAGGGCGGCGCGGCCGGCTTCGGACGCGGATCGGCCCGGGTGGAGCTGGTGGAGGACGGGGGCGCAACCCTGCTTCGCTACCAGGTCCGCGGCAGCGTCGGCGGCAAGCTCGCCCAGATCGGCTCGCGGCTGGTCGAGGGCTCGGCGCGGAAGCTGGCCGACGACTTCTTCGCCGCCTTCGCCGAGATCGCGGCCGAGCCGCAGCTGCGCTAGAGTGCCCTGAGCTTCGAGAGGAGGCGCCCCCCGTGAAGCTGTCGCTCACCGTCAACGAGACCGATCACGAGCTGGAGGTTGCGCCGAACGCCCTGCTCGTCGACATCCTGCGCGGCGACCTCGGCCTCACCGGGACCCACGTCGGCTGCGACACCAGCCAGTGCGGCGCCTGCACGGTCGAGATGGACGGCCGGGCCGTGAAGTCGTGCACCGTGCTGGCCGGCCAGGCCGAAGGCGCGCGCGTCACCACCATCGAGGGCCTGGGCGCGCCGGGCAACCTGCATCCCATGCAGGCGGCCTTCCAGGCGCACCACGCCCTGCAGTGCGGCTTCTGCACGCCGGGCATGATCATCAGCGCCATCGACCTGGTGAAGCGCACGGACGGGCGGCTCGACGAGGTCGCGGTGCGCGAGGGGCTCGCTGGCAACTACTGCCGCTGCACCGGCTATCACAACATCGTCCAGGCGGTGCTCGCCGCGGCCGAGCGCATGTGAGGGTGGGATCATGAGCGAGCAGGGCATCGGCAAGCGGGTGACGCGCCGCGAGGACCTCCGGTTCATCACCGGCAAGGGCCGCTACACCGACGACATCAACCTCCCCGGCCAGGCCTACGCGGTGTTCCTGCGCTCGCCCTATCCGCGGGCGCGGATCAGGGCGATCGACGCCGCCGCAGCCGCCAAGGCGCCGGGCGTGGTGGGCGTCTTCACCGGCAAGGACCTGGCCGCCGACGGCATCGGCCATCTGCCCTGCGGGTGGCTGGTGAAGTCCAAGGACGGCTCCGACATGAAGGTCCCGCCGCGGCCGCCTCTGGCGATCGAGACCGTCAACTTCGTGGGCGAGCCCTACGCCCTGGTGGTGGCCGAGACCCTGGGCCAGGCCAGGGCCGCCGCCGCCCTCGTCGAGACGGATTTCGAGGAGCTGGAGCCGGTCGTCGCCCTGGCCGAAGCCACGGCCGGCCCGCAGATCCACCCGGAGATCGAGGCCAACCGCTGCTACGACTGGGAGCTGGGCGACCAGGCCGCCGTCGAGGCCGCCTTCGCCAAGGCCCCGCATGTCACCCGCCTGGAGTTCGCCAACAACCGGCTGATCCCCAACGCCATCGAGCCGCGCGCGGCGGTGGCCGCCTACAACCGCCCCACCGAGGAGTTCACGCTCTACACCACGAGCCAGAACCCGCACCTGGAGCGGCTGATCCTGGCGGCCTTCGTGAACCTTGCCCCCGAGCACAAGCTCAGGGTGATCTCGCCGGACGTGGGCGGCGGCTTCGGCTCGAAGATCTTCGTCTATCCGGAGGAGACCGCCGCGGCCTGGGCCGCGCGGCGCACCAACCGTCCGGTCAAGTGGACCGCCGACCGCTCCGAGGCCTTCCTCTCCGACGCCCACGGCCGCGACCACCTGACGACCGCCGAGCTGGCGCTCGACGAGGCCGGGACCTTCCTGGCCCTGCGGGTCCGCACGCGCGCCAACCTCGGGGCCTATCTTTCGACCTTCGCCTCCTCGGTGCCGACCTATCTCTACGGCACCCTGCTGGCCGGCCAGTACCGCACGCCGGCGATCCACGTGGAGGTGGAGGGCGTGTTCACCAACACCGCCCCGGTGGACGCCTACCGCGGCGCCGGCCGCCCGGAAGCCACCTACGTCGTGGAGCGGATCGTCGAGACCGCGGCGCGCGAGCTGGGGATCGATCCGGCCGAGCTCAGGCGGCGCAATTTCATCCGCCCCGACCAGTTCCCCTACGAGACTCCGGTGGCGCTGGTCTATGATACCGGCGACTACGAGGCGAGCCTGGCCAAGGCGCTGAAGCAGGCCGACTACGCCGGCTTTCCGGCCCGCCGGCGGGAGTCCGAGGCCCGCGGCAAGCGGCGCGGCATCGGACTCTCCTGCTACATCGAGGCCTGCGGGCTGGCGCCCTCGCAGCTCGCCATCCAGCTGGGCGCCGGCGTCGGGCTCTACGAGAGCGGCGAGGTCAGGGTGAACCCCACCGGTTCGGTGACGGTCTTCACCGGCTCCCACAGCCACGGCCAGGGCCACGAGACCACCTTCGCCCAGATCGTCTCGGAGAAGCTGGGCGTGCCCTTCGAGCAGGTCGAGGTGGTGCACGGCGACACCGGCCGGCTGGAATTCGGGCTCGGCACCTACGGCTCGCGCTCGGTCGCGGTCGGCGGCTCGGCGCTGATCAAGGCCTCGGACAAGATCATCGCCAAGGGCAAGCGGATCGCCGCCCACATGCTGGAGGCCGCCCCCGACGAGGTCGACTTCGAGGACGGCGTCTTCGCCGTGCGCCAGACCAACAAGAGCCTGACCTTCGGCGAGGTGGCGTTCGCGGCCTATGTGCCGGCCAACTTCCCGGAGGACCTGGAGCCGGGCCTCTCGGAGAAGAGCTTCTACGATCCGAAGAACTTCACCTTCCCGGCCGGCAGCCATATCGCCGAGGTGGAGGTCGATCCGCAGACCGGCGTGGTCGATCTCGTCCGCTTCGTCGCCGTCGACGACTTCGGCGAGGTGATCAATCCGATGATCGTCGAGGGCCAGGTGCACGGCGGCATCGCCCAGGGCGTCGGCCAGGCGCTCCTGGAGCACGGCGTCTACGACGCGGACGGCCAGCTGGTGACCGGCTCCTTCATGGACTACTGCCTGCCCCGGGCCGACGACCTGCCGAGCTTCGAGGTGGACACCACCGTCACCCCCTGCACGCACAATCCGCTGGGGGTGAAGGGCTGCGGCGAGGCGGGCGCGATCGGCGCGCCGGCGGCGGTGATGAACGCCGTCACCGATGCGCTGGGCGTGAAGGACCTCGCCATGCCGGCCTCGCCCGAGCGGGTCTGGCGCGCCCTGCAGGCGGCTTGAGGGAGCGCGCCCCATGAACGGCTTCGACTACCACCGTCCGGAGAGCCTGGAGGCCGCGGTGGCGGCCCGGCGCGCAGCCGCCGACGGCGCTTACCTCGCCGGCGGCATGACCCTGATCCCCACCCTCAAGCAGGGCCTCGCCGAGCCCTCGGACCTGATCGACCTCGGCGCGATCCGCGGGCTCGCCGGCATCGGGCTCGAGGCCGACCGGCTGACCATCGGGGCCATGACCCGCCACGCCGACGTCGCGGCCTCGGCGGAAGTCCAGCGCGCGATCCCGGCGCTGGCTTACCTCGCCTCCGAGATCGGCGACGCCCAGGTGCGCAACCGCGGCACGCTCGGCGGCTCGCTGGCCAACAGCGACCCGGCGGCCGACTACCCGGCCGCGGTCATCGGCCTGGGGGCGAGCATCCTCACCGATCGCCGGACGATCGCGGCGGACGACTATTTCAAGGGCCTGTTCGAGACCGCGCTCGAGCCCGGCGAGCTGATCCGCGCCGTGGCCTTCGCGGTCCCGCGCCGCGCCGCCTACCGCAAGTTCCGCCACCCGGCCTCGCGCTACGCCGTGGCGGGCGTGTTCGTCGCCGACACCGGCGACGGGTTCCGGGTCGGCGTCACCGGCGCCGGCCCCTGCGCCTTCCGCTGGACCGCCCTGGAGACGGCGCTCGCCGGCAAGCCCGATGCCGCGGCCGCCGGCGCCGCGCCGCTGGACTCCCGCCGCTTCAACGCCGACCTGCACGCCTCGGCCGAGTACCGGGCCAACCTCGTGCGCGTGATGGCCGCGCGTGCGCTCGCCGACTTGGCCGGCTGAGCCTGCGACGTCGCAGCCGCTCAAAAAGCACGGATCTTGCCGGCTTGCGCCGGCGCCGCGCGCCGAGGTTGCGCGCCCCGCCGTGACGCTCGACGATCCTGCCCAATCCCCGCGGAAAGCGGGTCGGCGGCCGCCCGCGGCTTCCGTTTCGCGGCTGCAACAGTCACCTTGACGTAAACGGAAAGACGGGGCTTAACTGACGGCGTAAACCGAGAACGGGGGCTCCCACCCGGAGGACGCCATGATCGCCGATCTGCGCCGGCCGCACCGCACCTACACGATCCGCCAGCTTTGCCTGGAGTTCAAATGCACGCCCAGGGCGCTGCGCTTCTATGAGGACAAGGGCCTGCTCGCCCCGGCGCGCGAAGGCCTGAACCGCGTCTACAACTACAAGGACCGCGCCCGCCTGCAGCTGATCCTGCAGGGCAAGCGCGTCGGCCTATCGCTCGCCGAGATCGGCGAGATCCTGGATCTCTACGAGGTCGGCGACGGCGGCGCCCAGCAGGCGGCCAAATCGCTGAAGAAGTTCCGCGAGCGGATCGTCGCCCTCGAGCGCCAGAAGATCGACATCGACGAGCAGATCGCCCAGCTCAAGCAGGGCTGCGAGGCGATGGAGAAGCGCCTGGAGGCCACCCGGCCCGACCTCTTGCCGCGCGCTGTCGACTACGACCAGACCATGCGCCGCCAGCTCGACGGCGCCGACCACTAGATCGTCGGTCATCCCCGGGCTTGTCCCGGGGACCCATAAGCGCTGATCTCGCCCCGTGGACCGCAGCGGCGCTGTTGCGATTCGGACTATGCCGCCGAGGTCTATGGGTGGCCGGGACAAGCCCGGCCATGACGGTCCGGATGAGGTGAACGAGCCGCCATGACCTACCAGCCGCCCGTCCGGGACCACCTGTTCATCCTGCGCGACCTGCTCGAGCTGGAGCGCTACGCCAATCTGCCGGCCTTCGCCGAGGCTTCGATGGACACGGTCGAGCAGATCCTGGGAGAGGCGGCCCGCTTCACCGCCGAGGTGCTCGCGCCGCTGAACGCCGTGGGCGACAAGGAAGGCTGCCGCTGGAACGCCGACTTCAGCGTCACCACGCCGACAGGCTTCAAAGCGGCCTACCGCCAGCTGGTCGAGGCCGGCTGGCCTGGACTGGGCTCGGCGCCGGAGTGGGGCGGCCAGGGCCTGCCGCACGTCGTCAACCTCGCCTTCTCGGAGATGAGCTCGGCGGCCAACATGGCCTTCTCGATGTACCCGGGCCTGACCCACGGCGCCTACTCGGCGATCCTGGCCGGCGGCACGGAGGCGCAGAAGCAGCTCTACCTGCCCAAGCTGGCGAGCTTCCAGTGGGGCGGCACGATGAACCTCACCGAGCCGCAATGCGGCACCGATCTCGGCCTGATCCGCACCAAGGCGGTCCCGGCGGGCGACGGGAGCTACCGGATCTCGGGCCAGAAGATCTGGATCTCGGGCGGCGAGCACGACCTGACGGAGAACATCGTCCACCTGGTCCTGGCGCGGATCGAGGGCGCGCCGGCCGGCACCCGCGGCATCAGCCTGTTCATCGTGCCGAAGTTCATTCCCGACGCCGAGGGCCATCCGGGCGAGCGCAATTCGGTGAAGTGCCTGGGCCTGGAAGAGAAGATGGGCATCCACGGCAACGCCACCTGCGTGATCAGCCACGAAGAGGCGACCGGCTGGCTGGTGGGCGAGGAGAACCGCGGGCTGGCCATCATGTTCGTGATGATGAACGAGGCCCGGCTCGGGGTCGGCATGCAGGGGCTCGCCCAGGCCGAGGCCGCCTACCAGGCGGCCGCCGAGTTCGCCAAGGAGCGCCTGCAGGGCCGCTCGCTGACCGGGCCGAAGAACCCCGACGGCCCGGCCGATCCGATCATCGTCCATCCGGACGTGCGGCGGATGCTGATGGACGCCCGCGCGGTGATCGAAGGCGGCCGCGCCTTCCTCTACTGGACCGCCCTGCACGGCGACTTGGCGGAGGCCAGCCCGGACGAGGCCGCCCGCCAGAAGGGCCGCGACTACATGGCCCTGATGACCCCGGTGCTGAAGGCCTTCCTCACCGACCGCGGTTTCGCCATCTGCTCGGACGCCATGCAGGTGCACGGCGGCTCCGGCTTCACCGAGCACTTCCCGGTCAGCCAGTACCTGCGCGATTGCCGGATCGCGCTGATCTACGAAGGGACCAACGGCATCCAGGCGCTGGACCTCGTCGGCCGCAAGCTCGCCGCGGACGGCGGGCGGGCGATGATGAGCTTCTTCGCCGAGCTCGACGCCTACATCGAGGCCAATGACGCGGAGGCGATGCAGCCCTTCGTCGCCCCGCTCGCCAAGGCCAAGGGCGAGCTGCAGGAGGCGACGATGTGGCTGATGCAGAACGGGCTCGCCAACCCCGACAACGCCGGCGCCGCCTCGACCGACTACCTGCACCTGTTCGGCCTGACGGCGCTCGCCTACATGTGGACCATGACCGCAAAGGTGGCGCAGGCGAAGATCGCGGCCGGCGCGGCCGAGCCGATCTATGCCGCCAAGCTCACGATCGGGCGCTACTACATGAACCGCGTCCTGCCCGAGACCGCCGCGCGCCTGGCGAAGCTCAAGACCGGGGCCGAGCTGGTCATGGCTCTCCCGGCGGAGGCGTTCTGATGGCGACATACCGGGCCGGCGTGGAATGGCGGCTGGCGGACGGCGAGGACTTCGCCAAGGGCCGCTACGGGCGCGGCCACGAGGTGTTCTTCGAGGGCGGCCACCGGATGCGCGGCACCGCCTCGCGCCATGTGGTCGGCAAGTGGGCCGAGGCCGGCGCGGTCGATCCGGAGGAGATGCTGGTCGCCTCGATCTCCGCCTGCCACATGCTGACCTTCCTGCACGTGGCCCGCGAGTCCGGCTTCGTCGTGACCCGCTACTTCGACGCCGCCGAAGGTCTCATGGAGAAGGACGCCGAAGGCCGCATGGCCGTCACCCGCGTGACCCTGCGCCCCGGGATCACCTACGCCGGCCGCGCGCCGTCGCCCGAGGAACGCGACCGGCTGCACCACCGCGCGCACGAGGACTGCTTCATCGCCAACTCGGTGAAGACGGAGGTGGTCGTCGAGGAGAAGCTCGGGGCTTAGCCACCTCTCCCGCTTGCGGGAGAGGGTAGGGTGAGGGACGGCAGGGCTGGCTCCGGATGGTTTACCGGGGGCCCCCGGGCTCGCATCCGGCGCGATCCCACTTCACCAACGGGCCCTCACCCTGCCCTCTCCCCGGTGTTCCCTGGGGAGAGGAGCTCGGCCAGCCGTTCCCGCAGGCCCGCCGCGTCCTTCAGCTCGCATTCCCAGACCACCTCGACGCGCCAGCCGGCGGCGTCCAGGGCGGAGCGGCTCCAGGCGTCGCGGGCGCGGTTGCGGGCGACCTTGGCGACCCAGTAGTCGCGATTGCCCTTCGGCACGCGTGCGCCCCGGGCGCAATCGTGGCCGTGCCAGAAGCAGCCGTGGACGAACAGCGCCAGCCTGCGCCCCGGCAGCACGATGTCCGGGGTGCCCGGCAGGTCCTTGCGGTGCAGGCGGTAGCGGGCGCCGAGCGCGGTCAGCGCCCGCCGCACCTTCAGCTCCGGCGTCGTGTCGCGCCCCTTCACCCGGCGCATCACCGCCGAGCGCTTTTCGACGGGATAGACGTCGCTCACAGGCCGTCGAACAGGGGGGTCGAGATGTAGCGTTCGGCGAAGCTCGGGATGATGGTGACGATCAGCTTGCCGGCCATCTCGTCGCGCGCCGCCACGTCGAAGGCGGCGACCAGCGCCGCGCCGGAGGAGATGCCGACCGGCAGGCCCTCCTCGCGCGCCGCCCGGCGGGCCATCGCAAAGCTGTCCTCGTTGGTGACCTGGATCACCTCGTCCATCACCCCGCGGTCGAGGATGGAGGGCACGAAGCCCGCGCCCAGGCCCTGGATCTTGTGCGGCCCCGGCTGACCGCCCGAGAGCACCGCCGAGCCCGAGGGCTCCACGGCGATCATCCTCACCGAGGGCTTGCGGGCCTTCAGCACCTGGCCGACGCCGGTGATGGTGCCGCCGGTGCCGACGCCGGAGATCACCGCATCGACCCGGCCCTCGGTGTCGTTCCAGATCTCCTCGGCCGTCGAGACGCGGTGGATCAGGGGATTGGCGACGTTGTCGAACTGCTGCGGCATCACCGCCCCCGGCGTCGCCTCGACGATCTGGCGGGCGCGGGCGACGGCGCCGGCCATGCCCTTCTCCGGCGGGGTGAGCTCGAGCTTGGCGCCCAGCAGCAGCAGCATCTTGCGGCGCTCCAGCGACATGCTCTCGGGCATGACCAGCACGCACCTGTAGCCCTTGGCCGCGCAGACGAAGGCGAGCGCGATGCCGGTGTTGCCGCTGGTCGGCTCGACCACCGTCCCGCCGGGCTTCAGGAGCCCTTTGGCCTCCAGGTACTCGACCATGGCCACGCCGATGCGGTCCTTGACCGAGGCGAGCGGATTGAAGAACTCCAGCTTGGCGACCACCTCGCCCTTGGGCTTCAGCGCCGCCGACAGCCTGGGCAGGCCGACCAGCGGGGTGTCGCCCACCAGGTCGAGAACGGATTCGAAGATCTTGCCCCGGCCGGCGCGGCGGTAGCGCGCGGCGTCGTAGACCTTGTCGGGAGTGGCGTCCATGGATGGACCTCGGATGCGGAGACTGCCCTTCGTGCCGCGAGCCTAGCGTCATCGCGGACGCCCCGAAAGGCCCCGCTACTCGGCGGCCATCACCGCCCGGTCCTCGAGCAGCGGCTCGAGCAGCAGCTGGGCGAGCCAGCGCACCACCGGGACCGCCACCCCGTCGCCCGCCACCATCAGCGCCGCGGTGGCCGCGTCCGGCAGCCGATAGCTCTCGGGCAAGCCCATCAGCCGCGCCGCCTCCCTGGGCGTCAGCAGCCGGGTGCGCGCCTCGCCGCCCTCGAGCACCACGATCGCCTGCCGCGAGGAGCCGCCGCGCGGCGTGCGCAGGCAGCCCGCGAGCCCGTCGAAGCGGACCTCGGCCCGCTGAACCGTTCGGCCGTCCTCCCGCCGCATCCGCCGGAACATCGCCCCCACGGCGCGCGCGCCGCGCGCCCGCGCCGCCTCGATCCGCTGGCGATGCAGCGGCGACATCAGGGCCAGCCAGCGGGCGGTGCGCTCCGGCCGATGCCAGGCGACCGCGGAGTCGTCCTCCAGCAGCGCCGCGAGGTCGAGGTTGCGGACCGGCGGGGCGGCCAGGCGCCACCAGATCCAGTCCGTCGCGAGCGCCGGCGGGAGCCGATCGAATGCGACCTTCACGCCGCGCGTGTGCCAGGGGCTCGGACCGGTGAGAGCGGCCGGCGCCGGCCCGCGCGAGGCCACGATGAACACCCTGGGCCGCGACTGGGGCAGGAACGCCGCCGCATCGATCTCCAGCGCGCCGAACCGGTAGCCTTGCCCGGCCAGCGCCGCCGCGAGCGCCTCGAAGTCCTTGCCGCCATGGGAGGTGAGCAGGCCCGCGACATTCTCGATGACCACCATGCGCGGGGCGCGGCCGTCCTTCGCCAGCCCCTCGACCAGACGCCAGAAGCCGTAGAAGGCCGAGGATCGGCCGCCGGAGAGGCCCGCCCGCGCGCCCGCCAGGCTGAAGTCCTGGCAGGGGCTGGACGCCCAGGCGAGGTCGGCGCGGCCCGGCAGGTCTGCGGCCCGCAGGGCCCAGACGTCGCCGTGGCGGAAATGCGCCGCCGCATCGGGGAAGTTGGCGCGGTAGGCGGCCGCCTTCGCCGGGTCGAAGTCGTTGGCGAACCGGCACGCCCAAGCCTCGCCGAGACCCAGGCGCGCCATGCCGCCGCCGGCGAAGAATTCGTAGAACGTGAAAGGGCCCCGACTCACACCTCGGAGCCTAGCCGATTTGGCTCAGATCAGCCCTTGCCGACCTCGAGCGTCGGGATCTGCGAGCGTGGCTCCGCCTTGATCCGGTGCGGCCCGGGCAAGGCGAATCCGATCGCGATCGCCGCCAGGACGGCGGCGACCAGCAGGATCTTCGGCGTCATAACGGGTCCCTCGTCCGTTCTACGCTGCGCCATTGTCTCTCCTCGGGCCTTAAAGGGGCCGGAACAAAAAGGCTGAATCGTTCGTGAGTTCCGACGGCCGAGCTCGAACTAACCGCTTGACCGTGAGGGGCCGCCGGGCCGCTAATTACCGGCGATAACCCAATGCCCTTCGCCCGAGGGAGGCGAGCTATGGAACGAGCCTATGACCTGGTGGTCCGCGGCGGGACCGTCGTGGACGGCGCGGGCGGCGCGCCCTACGAGGCCGACGTCGGCGTCAAGGACGGCCAGATCGCCAAGGTCGGCCGGATCGCGGGCGCCGGCGCCGAGGAGGTGGACGCGCGCGGCCAGATCGTCATCCCCGGCTTCGTCGACGTGCACACCCACTACGACGGCCAGGCGACCTGGGACGAGCGCCTGCAGCCCTCCTCCTGGCACGGCGTCACCACGGTGGTGATGGGCAACTGCGGCGTCGGCTTCGCGCCCTGCCGGCCGGACGACCACGACCGGCTGATCCGGCTGATGGAAGGCGTCGAGGACATCCCGTTCCCGGTGCTCGCCGAGGGCCTGCCGTGGAACTGGGAGAGCTATCCCGAGTACTTCGAGAGCCTGGCGGGGCGCCGATTCGACGTCGACGTGGGCAGCCAGCTGCCGCACGCGGCGCTCCGGGTGTTCGTCATGGGCCAGCGCGGCGTCGACCGCGAGCCGGCCACCGAGGCCGACGTCGACGCCATGGCGGCCATCGCCAAGCGCGCGATGGAGGCCGGCGCGATCGGCTTCGGCTCCTCGCGCACGCTGAACCACCGCTCCTCCGACGGCTCGCCGATCGCGACGCTGACCGCCGGCGAGGACGAGCTCACCGGCATCGCCATGGGCCTGGCGGCCGCCGGCCGCGGCGTGCTGCAGTTCGTCTCCGACTTCAACGACCCGGAGGCCGAGTTCGACATGCTGGAGCGTCTGGTGGCCAGGTCGGGCCGCCCGCTCTCCTTCTCTCTGGTGCAGAGCCCGCGCGATCCCCTGCAGTACAAGTACCTGCTGGAGCGGCTCTCGGCCGCCAAGGCGAGGGGCCTGACCATGCGGGCGCAGGTCGCCAGCCGCCCGGTGGGCGTGCTGTTCGGCCTCGAGCTCACGGTCAATCCGTTCAGCTCCTATCCGAGCTACCGGGCGATCAAGGACAGGCCGCTCGCCGAGCGCGTGGCGATGCTGCGCGATCCGGGGTTCCGGGCCCGGCTGCTCGCCGAGG
Source organism: Phenylobacterium sp. (assembly GCF_035475775.1). GTDB lineage: Bacteria > Pseudomonadota > Alphaproteobacteria > Caulobacterales > Caulobacteraceae > Phenylobacterium. The sequence continues at coordinate 24,870 of NZ_DATIMC010000008.1, forward strand.
AGCCGGAATCGGCCCGCGCGCCGGGCCTGTCGCCGGCCCGCTCGTGGGAGCGCATCTACCTGATGGGCGAGGAGCCCGACTACGAGCCCACCCGCGAGAACTCCGTGGCGGCGCTGGCCGCCGCCCAGGGCAAGGACCCCCCTGAGGTGGCGCTGGACCACATGCTGACCGACGGCGGCCGGGGCATGCTCTACCTGCCGATCCTCAACTACGCCGACTACAGCCTCGATCCGGCCTACGAGATGCTGAACCACGAGTGCGTGGTGCCGGGCCTCTCGGACGGCGGCGCGCACGTCGGCATGATCTGCGACGGCAGCTTCCCGACCACCAACCTGGTGCACTGGACGCGCGACCGCAGCCGCGGGCCGAAGATCCCGCTGGAACGGATGGTCAAGGCCCAGTGCCGCGACACCGCCGAGACGGTCGGGCTCTACGACCGCGGCCTGGTCGCCGAAGGGTTCCGCGCCGACCTCAACGTCATCGACTACGACAGGCTGAAGCTGAAAGCGCCGCAGGTGGCCTACGACCTGCCGACCGGCGGGCGCCGGCTGATCCAGCGGGCGGACGGCTATACGGCCACCATCGTCAGGGGCGAGATCACCTACCGCGACGGCGAGCCCACGGGCGCGCTGCCGGGGCGGCTGCTGCGCGGAGCCCAGGCCGCGCCGGCGGCCATGGCGGCGGAGTAGGGCCATGGCGGACGATCGTCCCGAGGTCCAGCCGGTTCCGCTGGAGACCGCCTGCGCGTGGACGGCCGAGGACGTGGCCGACGAGAGGCTCTGGACCGAGCACCTCAGCCCCGGCGAGATCGAGGAGTTGGAGCGGGCCATCGCCGTCGCGAGGGCGAAGTCCGACGATTTCCTGCAGATCGGCAGGGCCGACTTCCCGCTGCCCACGCTCGGCCCGCGCCTCAAGCGGATCGAGGCCGAGCTGATCGATGGCCGCGGCTTCGTGCGGATCCGCGGATTGCCGCGCCAGTGGTGGTCCAACGACCAGATGTGCCTGGCCTACTGGGGGATCGGCGCCCACCTCGGCCGGCCCTGGCCGCAGAACGCCAAGGGCCACCTGCTGGGCGACGTCACCGATCAGGGCAAGCAGCCCGGCGATCCCACCGCGCGCGGCAACGAGCTCGGCCAGATCCCGCTCGACTTCCACTGCGACGGCTCGGATCTTGTGGGCCTGCTCTGCCTGCAGACCGGCGCCTCGGGCGGGCTGTCGGCGGTCTGCAACTCGGTCGCGCTGCACAACCGCCTGGTCCGCGAACGGCCGGATCTCGCCGCCGAGCTCTACAGGCCGCAGCCCTACGACTATCGGGGCGAGCAGCCCCCGGGCGGGCGGGACTGGTACCCCATGCCGGTGTTCACCGCCTATGGCGGGCGGCTCTTCGTGCGGCTGATCCGCGGCTACATCCTGGCCTCGCAGCGGCACGCCGACGCGCCCCGGCTCACCGAGCGCGCGATCGAGGCGCTCGCCTGGATGCAGGCCGAGGCGGAGAGCGGCCGCTACTCGGTGATCATGGACTTCCAGCCCGGCGACATGCAGTTCATCAACAACTACCACGTGCTGCACGGCCGCACCGGCTACGAGGACGACAGGGCGAGCGGGCGGGTGCGACACCTGAAGCGGCTGTGGCTGGAGACCGAGGCGCTGAGCGAGCGCCCCGAGCAGTTCCGCAACCGCATGGGCTCGCACTGGGCGCAGAGGGCGAGCATCAGCCGCCTGGACGCGGCGACCTGATTCCCTCCCTTGATGGGGAGGGACAGCGCGCCACAGGCGCGCAGGGTGGGGACGTCACGACCGGGCGGAACCTGGGCGGGGTGATGGATCAGATCGTGCTGGCGTTGGAGGCGGCGCCGGACGTGAGGCGCCAATCGTCGAGCGCGGAGCCCGGTCGTAGCTTCCCCACCCTGGCCGCTGCGCGGCCTGTCCCTCCCCATCAAGGGAGGGAAAGACGCATCGCGTCTCTTGCGACTCACGGGCATAACCGGCCCATGTCCGTCGCCGAACTCGAAGCCGAGCCGCTGGACGCCGCGCGCGGGATCCTGCGGCGGGTGTTCGGGCATGCCGACTTCCGGGGCCTGCAGGCGCAGGTCATCGGCGAGGCGCTGGCCGGCCGCAACGCCATGGCCGTGCTGCCGACCGGTGGGGGCAAGAGCCTCTGCTACCAGATCCCGGCGATGATCCGGCCCGGCCTCGGGCTGGTGGTCTCGCCGCTCATCGCGCTGATGACCGATCAGGTCGCGGCCCTGCAGCAGTCGGGCGTCGCGGCCGCGAGGCTGGATTCCAACATCGATCCCGCCGAGAAGACGCAGACCTGGCGGCGGATCGAAGCCGCCGAGCTCGACCTGCTCTACGTCTCGCCCGAGGGCCTGATGCAGCCTTCGATGCTGAACCGGCTCGCCCGCCTGCCGCTGGCCCTGATCGCCATCGACGAGGCGCATTGCGTCAGCCAGTGGGGGCACGACTTCCGCCCGGACTACCGGATGCTGGGGCGGCTGGCCGAGCTGTTCCCGTCCGTGCCGCGGCTGGCCGTCACCGCCACGGCCGACGCGCGGACCCGGGCGGACATCCGCGCCCAGCTGCATCTGGAGGACGCGGCCGAGTTCGTGGCCTCGTTCGCGCGCCCGGAACTGATCCTGTCGGCCGAGCGCAAGCGCGGCTCGAAGGAGAAGCGGGTGATCGAGCTGGTGACGGCCCGACCCGGCCGCTCGGGCGTGGTCTATGCCGGCTCGCGCGAGGCCACCGAGACCCTGGCGGGCGCCCTGCGCGCCGCCGGCGTCCCGGCGCTCGCCTATCACGCCGGCCTCGAGCGCGAGCTCCGCAGCCGGCGGCTCGAGGACTTCCTGCAGGCCGACGCCGCGGTGATGGTGGCGACCATCGCCTTCGGCATGGGGGTCGACAAGCCCGACGTCCGCTTCGTGATCCACGCCGATCCGCCGGCCTCGATCGAAGCCTATTGGCAGGAGATCGGCCGCGCCGGGCGCGACGGCGATCCGGCCGAGGGCGTCACCCTCTACGGCGCGGCCGACCTCGCCTGGGCGCTGCGGCGGATCGCCGAGCGCGAGGTGGACGAAACGGTCAAGCAGGCGCAGGTCCGCAAGGTCCGCCAGCTCTACGCCATGCTGGACGGCGCGGGCTGCCGGGCGGCGGCGGTGCGGCGCTACTTCGGCGAGGCGGACGTCGAGCCCTGCGGCCAGTGCGACCTCTGCCTGGGCGGGGCCGAGACGATCGATGCGACCGAAGCCGCCCAGAAGGCGCTCTCGGCCGCGCACCGGCTCGGCGGGCGGTTCGGCAAGGGCCGGCTCGTCGACCACCTGCTCGGCAAGACCAAGGAGGTCGGCGCCCAGGAGGCGGCGCTCTCCACCTACGGGATCGGCCGGGAGCTCCCGGCCGCGGCGTGGCGCGATCTCATCGAGCAGCTGCTGTTCGAGGGGTTGCTGCGCGAGGACCCGAACGACGGCCGGCCTCTGGTCGGCCTGGGCGAGGCCGAGGCCGTGCGGGCGGTGTTCCGCGGGGAACGGCAGGTCTTGACGCGCAGGCGCGCCGAGGCCGACGCGCGGCCCCGCCGCAAGCGCCGCGGCGAAGCGGCGGCCGGGGTCGCGCCCTCGGACCAGGCGCTGTTCGAGGCGTTGCGCGCCTGGCGCGCCGGGGAAGCCAAGGCCCAGCACGTGCCGCCCTATGTCATCTTCCAGGACCGCACCCTGGCGGAGATCGCCGCCGCACGCCCGGCCAGCCGGGCGGCGCTGGTGCGCCTCTCCGGCGTCGGTGAATCCAAGCTCGCCCGGTACGGCGAGGCGGTGCTGGAGGTGGTGGGAGGCTTCGAGGGCTAGATACTCCCCACAGGGGAAGTGTCGCGAAGCGGCGGAGGGGGTTTCAGTCGCCCGCGCTCAAGCAAAAGCCCCCCTCTTCGCCTCCGGCGGAGCTCCCCCAGAGGGGGAGCATCTTTGCTGCTAAACGTCCACCTCGGCGTCGAGCGCGTTCGCCTGGATGAACTCGCGGCGGGGCTCGACGAGGTCGCCCATCAGTCGGGTGAACATGTCGTCGGCGTCGTCGGCGTGGTTCACCCTCACCTGCAGCAGGGTGCGCGCGTTGGTGTCCAGCGTGGTCTCCCAGAGCTGGTCGGCGTTCATCTCGCCCAGCCCCTTGTAGCGCTGGACGGAAAGCCCACGACGGCCGCCGTCCATCACCGCATTCACCAGGTCGATGGGCCCGCGCACCGGGGTGGTGCGGTCGCGCCGTGTGAACACCGCCGGCCCGTCGAACACCTTGGCCAGCGCCTTGGAGCGCTCGGAGAGCCGGCGGGCGTCGGCGGCGTGCAGCAACAGCTCGTCGAGCACGATGCGCTCGGAGACGCCGCGCTTGACCCGCGAGAACACGTAGCCGCCGGCCTCGCCGCGCGCGCCTTCCCAGGGGCCGTCGCCCTCCTCGGCGTAGAGGTCGAGCCGCCGGGCGGCCTTGGCCGGGTCGCCGTTGTCGCCCAGGAGGCCGGCGAGAGCGGCCTGCTCGACGGCGAACGGCGGGGCGCGGGTGGCGAGGCGCTCGACGTTGGCCTTGGCGCCGCGGGCCGTGGTGACCATGGCCAGAAGGTCGGCGCCGACCAGGCGCTCGCCGCTGGAGAGATCGAGCGTCGCGCCGTCGACGCCCTCGTCGATCAGGTAGATCTCCAGCTCGGCGTCGTCCTTGAGGTAGCGGATCGACTTGCCCTTGGAGGCCTTATAGAGCGGCGGCTGGGCGATATAGAGATAGCCGCGCTCGATCACCTCCGGCATCTGCCGGTAGAAGAAGGTGAGCAGCAGCGTGCGGATGTGCGCGCCGTCGACGTCGGCGTCGGTCATCAGAATGATCTTGTGGTAGCGGATCTTCTCGATGTCGAAGTCGTCGCGGCCGATGCCGGCGCCCAGCGCCGTGATCAGGGTGCCGACCTGCTCCGATGACAGCATCTTGTCGAAGCGCGCCCGCTCGACGTTGAGGATCTTGCCCCGCAGCGGCAGGATCGCCTGGTTCTCGCGGTTGCGGGCCTGCTTGGCCGAGCCGCCGGCCGAATCGCCCTCCACCAGGAAGATCTCGGACTTCGCCGGGTCCTTCTCCGAGCAGTCGGCGAGCTTGCCGGGCAGCGAGGTGATGTCGAGCGCCGACTTGCGGCGGGTGAGCTCGCGCGCCTTGCGGGCCGCCTCGCGCGCTGCGGCCGCCTCGGCGATCTTCTGCACGATGAGCCGCGCCTCGTTCGGATGCTCCTCGAACCAGGCGCCCAGGCCCTCGCCGACCAGGCCTTCGACCGCGGGGCGCACCTCGGAGGAGACCAGCTTGTCCTTGGTCTGTGAGGAGAACTTCGGGTCGGGGATCTTCACCGAGAGCACGCAGGTGAGCCCTTCGCGCCCATCCTCGCCGGTGACCTGCACCTTCTCGCGCCGCGCAGCCCCGGAGCTCTCGGCATAGTTGGTGATGACCCGCGTCAGCGCTGAGCGGAACGCCGCCAGGTGGGTGCCGCCGTCGCGCTGGGGGATGTTGTTGGTGAAGCAGAGCACGTTCTCGTGGTAGCCGTCGTTCCACCACAGCGAGAGGTCGAGCTCGACGTTCTCGCGCTTGCCGCGGACCACGATGGGGTCGCGGATCAGCGGGGACTTGGCCTTGTCGAGGTGGCGCACGAAGGCCTCGATGCCGCCGTCGTAGTGCATCACTTCCTCGAACGGCTCGGCCTCGCGGTGGTCCTTCAGCCAGATGGTGACGCCGGAGTTCAGGAAGGCGAGCTCGCGCAGCCGGTGCTCCAGCGTCTTCCGGTCGAAGTCGATGAAGGCGAAGGTGTCGGTGGACGGCAGGAAGGTGACCTCGGTGCCGGTCAGGAACTCGCCGTTCTCGCGCAGCGGCGACTTGCCGACGATGGCCAGCGGCGCGACCGGGTCGCCCCCGCGGAACTCCATCCGGTGGGTGAAGCCGCCGCGGTGGACCGTCAGCCTCAGCCAGTCGGAGAGCGCGTTCACCACCGAGACGCCCACCCCGTGCAGGCCGCCGGAGACCTTGTAGGAGTTCTGGTCGAATTTCCCGCCGGCGTGCAGCTGGGTCATGATGACCTCGGCGGCGGAGACGCCCTCGCCCTCGTGGATGTCGGTCGGGACGCCGCGCCCGTCGTCGGTGACGGTGCACGAGCCGTCGGCCTCCAGGATCACCTCGACCCGGGTGGCGTAGCCCGCCAGCGCCTCGTCGATCGCGTTGTCGACGACCTCGTAGACCATGTGGTGCAGGCCCGAGCCGTCGTCGGTGTCGCCGATGTACATGCCCGGCCGCTTGCGCACCGCATCCAGGCCCTTGAGGACCTTGATCGATTCCGCGCCGTAATCGTCGCCGTTGCCGTTGCCGTTGGATTCAGGGCCGTTGGTCTCGTTGTCTTCGCTCATCTCTGGTCCGGATTTGGGGCGGAGGGCCGTTGCGAGGCAGGTCGCGCGCATGCGCATCGAGGCCCGGGGAAGCCGCTTCTCCTATATAGGGCCTCAGCCTTGATTCTGCACGTGTTCAGGCCGAAATCGGCGCCAGTTCCGAAGCCTCGACGGCGAAGCCCTGGGCGCGGCCGGCCAGGGCCTCGAACAGCTGCGCGTCCGTGCCGGTCAGGAAGGCCTGCAGGCCCAGCGCCTCGACCTCGTCGAACAGGGCGGCGCGGCGGCGGGCGTCGAGGTGGGCCGCGACCTCGTCGAGCAGCAGGATGGGGCTCGGCTGCGCTTCGATCCGCGCCAGCCGCGCCGCCTGGGCGAGGACGAGGTTGAGGATCAGGGCCTTCTGCTCCCCGGTGGAGCATTCGGCCGCGGGACGGTCCTTCTCCGTGTGGGTGACGAGGAGATCGCCGCGATGCGGGCCGGTGAGCGCCCGGCCGGCGGCGGCGTCGCGCTCGCGCGCGGCCTTCAGCGCGGCGGCGAGCCGGCCCTCGAGGTCGGCGATCTGGGCGCCGCCTGCGGCCATCTGCTCCCACTCGCCGGAGAGCGTGAGGCGCGCCTGCGGAAACGGGCGCTCGCCGCGCGCAGCGATCTCCGCCTGCAGCGCGAGGAGCGTGCGCGCGCGGGCTTCGGCCAGCCGCGCGCCCGCCCCGGCCAGCCGCGCCTCCAGCGCATCCAGCCAGGCCGGATCGGCGGGACCCTCGGTCAGCAGCCGCATGCGCTCGCGAAGCGCCCGCTCGTAGGCCTGGGCGTGCGCCGCGTGGAGCGGCTCGGCGGCGAACACCAGCCGGTCGAGAAAGCGGCGCCGCTCGCCCGCGCCTTCCAGGAACAGCCGGTCCTGCGCCGGGGTGAGCCAGACCTGGCGCAGATGCTCGGCGAGACGGCCGGGCGGGACCGTCTCGCCTTCCAGGCGCACCGTGCGGCGTGCGGCGCCCGGCTCGGCCATGCCCGTCCCCAGGTGGGTCGCCTCGCCGTCCGCGGAGACCGCCGCCGCGACCGCCCAGGCCCGGCCGCGCGGCTCGCCCGGGAGCCGGCGGCCGACCTCGGCGAGGCTCGCGCCGCGCAGGCCCCGGCCCGGCGTCAGCAGGCTGACCGCCTCCAGCAGGTTGGTCTTGCCGGCCCCGTTCGGCCCGACCAGGAACACCGGGCGGCCATCCAGCGCCAGCTCCGCCCGCGCGTAGGAGCGGACATCGGTCAGGGTCAGGCGGGTCAGGGCCGTGCGCACGCGGGCGGTCTTATCTGCCCTCCCCATTCATGGGGAGGGGGGACCGTTCGCCGACGCCCGCGCAGGCGGGCGGAAGAGCGAATGGTGGGAGGGGCGAGCGGACGCACTGTGCATATGCCTCGCCCCCTCCACCACCCGCTCTGCGGCGGGTGGTCCCCCTTCCCCGTGAACGGGGGAGGTAGTCTGCGGCCGGTTCTCGCGAGCGGGCCTCGCAACAGCGCCTATATCTGCATCGCATGCTGCAGCCTCCGGAGGGAACATGGACCAGAAAGCCAAGGCGGAAGCGTTCGCCAAGCTCCATCACGCCGCCGAGATCCTGGTGCTGCCGAACGCCTGGGACGGCGCCAGCGCCGCGATCCTGGCCGACGCCGGCGCCAAGGCGGTGGCGACCTCCTCGGCCGCCGTGGCCTGGGCGCACGGCTACCCGGACGGCGACCAGCTGCCCCGCGCGCGGCTGATCGCCACGATCGAGGCCTGCGCGAAGGCGGCGGGCGAGACGCCGCTCACCGCCGACATCGAGGGCGGCTACACCGACGATCCGGACGAGCTTTCCGAGCTGATCCGCGCGGTGATCGAGGCCGGCGCCGTCGGGATCAACCTGGAGGACGGCCGCCGCCCGCCGGACCTGCACGCGCGCAAGATCGAGGCGGCGCGCAAGGCGGCCGACGCGACGGGCGTGCCGTTGTTCATCAACGCCCGCACCGACGTGATCCTCAAGGGCCTGGCCGAGGGGCATGCGGCCTATGCGGACGTGGCGCAGCGCGCGGCGGGCTACCGCGACGCCGGGGCCGACGGCATCTTCGTGCCCGGGGCCAGGGACGAGGACCTGATCGGGCGCCTCGCCGACGCCATCGCCCTGCCGCTCAACATCATGCTGCTGCCCGGCCTCGCGCCGGCCGAGCGGCTGCAGGCGCTGGGCGTGCGCCGGCTGTCGTCGGCCACCGCGCCGTTCCGCTCGGCCTATGCGCCGCTGGCGAGCGCGGCGGCGGAGTTCCTGAAGACCGGCTCCTACGAGGCGTTCGCAGCCGGCGCGGACGGGCTGGCGAATCTCAACGCGCGGTTCGCCGCTAGCTGAGCGTCACGATCTCGGGACGGAGCCGGCCGTTCTCGACCGTGAGGCGGGCGAAGGCGGGCTTTGCGCCCTCGTCGGGCAGCAGGGCGCTGCCGGGATTGACCGCCCAGACGCCGGCGAACTCGGCCGAAGCCGGACGGTGCGTCGAGGCGTAGAGCAGGCCGTCCACCGGGCCGCCAAACGCACGGGCGAGCGCGTCGGGAAAGTCCGCCGCCGGTTCGAACGGATGCGCCAAGGCGGCGAGGCCCGCGGCCTTGGGATCAAAGACGCAGCCAAGCGCCACGCCACCGATCGACAGGCGCCGGAGCCTGGGCGAGGTCCGCGGATCGGGCTGGTCGTCGGCGCCGGCCACGCCCAGCACCTGCGCGATCTGAGCCAGGCGATCGAGCCCGGCGCTCTCGCCCATGTCGCCCAGCGTGACGATCAGGTCGCAGCCCTCGAGCGCGGTGAGCACGGCGCGTGTCCAGTCCGGCCCGCCGCCGGGGTGGATGTGGCAGTCGGCGAGGACCGCGACGGTGCGAGCCTGCAAGATCTCGGTTTCGGGCATGGGCGCGATCTCAGTGGCGCGTCAGAGGGGCCATGTGGAGGATTGACGAGGCGGCGACGATCGCCAGCGCGGCGCGCGGCCATGCGAAGCTGACCATCCCGGCGGTGACGAGGAGGCCCATGGTGGCGAAGCCCACGACCTGCACCCTCGGGCCGTTGAACGCGCGGCGCTGGGGCGTCGGAAGCGTCGTCTCGATCAACCCGCGCAGCAGGGCGAAGTTGGCGCCGCAAGCCATGATGACCAGAGCATAGAGCAGCATGGGCCGGGCGGCGACGCCGCTGCGCCCCACCCAGGCGGTCGCGAAGGGGATCAGCGACAACACGAAAAGAAAGCTGATGTTGGCCCAGAGCACGGGCTCGGTCAGGCGCGAGAGCCTGCGCACGATGTGGTGGTGGTTCACCCAGAAGATCGCCACGAACCAGAAGCTGATCAGATAGCTGACGAAGTCGGGCCACAGCGCCGCGAGCGACGACCAGGCGACGCTCGCCGGCGGCCGCAGCTCGAGGACCATGATCGTCACGATGATCGCGATCACCGCGTCGGAGAAGGTTTCCAGCCGTCCGGGCGTGAGGTCGCGCTCGCTCATCGCGCGACGCTCGCCCCGATGCTCCAGCTTGGCAAGGGCTGCGGCCGACGGCGGCGGCGGATGAGCCGAGTGATGACCTCGCCGCGTCCAACGCCTATCTTGCCCGGATGAGCGACACCCTCGAAGCCGCCCCCGAGACGCCGCCCGAAACCCTGGGCGAGATCCCGCGCGAGCCGACGCAGGACGGGCCGCGCGTGCGGCTCTACCTGGTGGACGGCTCGGGCTTCATCTTCCGGGCCTTCCATGCCCTGCCGCCGCTCACCCGCAAGTCGGACGGCCTGCCGGTAGGCGCGGTCTCGGGCTTCTGCAACATGCTCTGGAAGCTCCTGGTCGACATGAAGGCCGAGGCCGAGGCGCCGACCCACTTGGCGGTGGTGTTCGACCATTCCGAGCGGACCTTCCGCAATGAGCTCTACGCCGCCTACAAGGCCCACCGGCCGCCGCCGCCGGAGGACCTGGTCCCGCAGTTCCCGCTGGTGCGCGAGGCGACGCGCGCGTTCGGCGTGCCCTGCCTGGAGCTGCCCGGCTACGAGGCCGACGACCTCATCGCCGCCTACGCCTGCAAGGTCCGCGACCTCGGCGGCGAGGTGGTGATCGTCTCCTCCGACAAGGACCTGATGCAGCTCGTGGGCCCGAAGGTCTCGATGCTCGACACCATGAAGAACCTGCGCATCGGCCATGACCAGGTGGTCGAGAAGTTCGGCGTTCCGCCCGAGAAGGTCGTCGATGTGCAGGCGCTGTGCGGCGATTCGGTGGACAACGTGCCGGGCGCCCCGGGCATCGGCGTCAAGACCGCCTCGGCGCTGATCCTCGAATACGGCGACCTCGACACGCTGTTGTCCCGCGCCCACGAGATCAAGCAGGAGAAGCGCCGCCAGACGCTGATCGACTTCGCCGACCAGATCCGGCTATCGCGCGAGCTGGTGAAGCTGGACTGCGACACGCCGCTGCCCTCACCGATCGACGAGCTGGCGGTGCGCGATCCCGAGAGCGAGGCGCTGGCCCAGTTCCTGGAGAAGATGGAGTTCCGCACCATCGCCCGCCGGGTGGAGGCGCACCTGCGCGGCGAGGCGCCGGCCGCCACGCCCGCCCCGGAGGTCAAGCCGCCCGAGCCGCCGAAGCATGCGCCGATCGACATCGAGGCCTACCAGTGCGTGCGCGACCTCGCGACCCTGGAGGCCTGGATCGCCCGCGCCCACGAGGCGGGCCGCATCGCCTTCGACACCGAGACCGACGCTCTGTCCTCGTCCAGCGCCAGGCTCTGCGGCGTGTCGCTGGCCATCGCCCCGGGCGAAGCCTGCTACATTCCCGTGGGCCACGAGCACGCCGGCGGCGAGGGACTGGAGTTCGAGACCCGGGAGGACCTGGCGCAGATCCCCTGCGAGGAGGTGCTCGCCAGGCTGAAGCCGCTGCTGGAGGATCCCTCGGTCCTGAAGGTGGCGCAGAACGGCAAGTACGACCTGGCCGTCTTGTCCCGCTACGGGATCGAGGTCGCGCCGATCGACGACACCATGCTGATCAGCTTCGTGCTGGAGGGCGGCCTGCACAAGAGCCACGGCATGGACGAGCTCTCCAAGCGCCTGCTGGACCACGAGCCGATCAGCTTCAAGACCGTGGCCGGCGCCGGCAAGGCCCAGAAGAGCTTCAAGCACGTGGCCCTCTCCGAGGCGACCTGCTACGCCGCCGAGGACGCGGACGTGACGCTCAGGCTCTACGAGCACCTGCGGCCGAGGCTCTCCCGCGAGGGCCTGCTCACCGTCTACGAGACGCTCGAGCGGCCGATGCCCAAGGTGCTGGTGGAGATGGAGCTGGCCGGCGTCAAGGTCGATCCGGACCGGCTGCGCGAGCTCTCCAACGACTTCTCGGTGCGCATGGCCGAGCTCGAGGCGAAGGCGCACGAGCTGGCCGGCCGGCCCTTCAACCTGGGCTCGCCCAAGCAGATCGGCGAGGTGCTGTTCAAGGAGATGGGGCTGGGCTCCGGCCGGTTCACGGCCACCGGACAGCTCTCCACCGACGCCTCGTTGCTGGAGGACCTGGCTCTCCAGGGCCACGAGCTGCCGCGCACGCTGCTGGACTGGCGCCAGCTCTCCAAGCTGAAGGGCACCTACACGGACAACCTGGTGGCCGCGATCGATCCTGCGACCGGGCGGGTGCACACCTCGTTCTCGCTGGCGGCGGCGACCACCGGGCGGCTCGCCTCGTCGGATCCGAACCTGCAGAACATCCCGATCCGCACCGAAGAGGGCCGCAAGATCCGCCGCTGCTTCATCGCCGAGCCCGGCAACGTGCTGATCAGCGCCGACTACTCGCAGATCGAGCTTCGCCTGCTGGCCCACATCGGCGACATCGCCCAGCTCAAGGCGGCGTTCGCCGAGGGCCTGGACATCCACGCCTCCACCGCCTCGGAGATGTTCGGCGTGCCGGTCGAGGGGATGCCCGCCGAGACGCGGCGCCGGGCCAAGGCGATCAACTTCGGCATCGTCTACGGCATCTCGGCCTTCGGGCTCTCCAACCAGCTCGGCATCCCCAGGGAGGAGGCCGGCGCCTACATCAAGACCTACTTCGAGCGATTCCCCGGTATCCGCACCTACATGGACCGGCAGATGCAGCAGGTGCGCAGCCAGGCGTTCGTGACCACCATCTTCGGCCGCAAGGTCCACATCCCGGCGGCGCGCGGCAAGAGCCAGGCCGAGCGCAGCTTCGCCGACCGGGCGGCGATCAACGCCCCGATCCAGGGCGCCGCGGCCGACATCATGCGCCGCGCCATGATCCGCATGCCGGGCGCGCTGACGGCGGCGGGGCTGAGCGCCAGGATGCTGCTGCAGGTGCACGACGAACTGGTGTTCGAGGCGCCCGAGTCCGAGGCCGAGGCGGTGATCGCGGTGGCCAAGCAGGTGATGGCCCGCGCCGCCGAGCCGGCAGCTTCCATCTCCGTGCCGCTGGTAGTCGAGGCCCGCGCCGCGACGAACTGGGACGACGCGCACTGAATCTTGCGGGCGCATCGTCGCGCTCCGCGCTCCCGACCCGACGCGCGCTGATCCCCTCCCCCGCTCATTCCCGCGAAAGCGGGAATCCAAGCCGCGTTCGCAGCCGAAATTCAGCTTAGGTCCCCGCCTGCGCGGGGACGAGCGGGTTCAGGTAGGGGGAGGCGAAGGGGCGGTGTAGCGGGCGAGGTCGGAGAGGCCGAGGCGCTGCTCGATGCCGGCCACCTGCTCCAGCGCCAGGTCGAAGCCGTCGCCCTTGAAGGTCTGGTGCTCGATGTCCTCGAACTTGTCGGACCAGGCGTCGAGCTCCTTGGCGTTGAGCGTCGCCCGCCAGGCCTGGAACACCTCCGTGTCCTCGATGGCGGCGTGGATCTCGTACATCCGCGCGAAGCTCTCCAGGGCCTGGGCCAGGGGCTCGGCCTGGCCGGTGCGCACGCCGCCCGACTTCGCGAGCCCGGTGAGGTAGTCGTTGATCTCGCGCCCTCGCCGGTGCTGGGCGATCAGGGTGTCGATCAGGCTCGCCGCGCGGCCGCCGGCCTTCTTCACCATCGGGAAGATGTGCGCCTCCTCGAGCGCCTTCTCGTGGTAGTCCTCGCCGAAGCTGCGGAACAGGTCGGCGGCCTGGCCAAGCGCGGCGATATCGAGGGTGGCGGCCGAGGCGCGGATCACGCCGGCGGTTTCGCGATAGACCACCAGCAGCCGGCGCAGCACGCCATGCTCGCGCATCAGGTCATCGACCGCCGAGACGTCCGCCTGGCCCGGCTTGTCCGCGTCGGAGGCGGGCCTGGCGCAACCGGGCAGGCTGAGGACCGCGCCCGCGGTCAGCAGGCCCGCCGCCGCGAAGGCGGCGCGGCGGGACGGATCGGCGCGCTCCAGGGCCATGGCGAAGGCTCCTCATCCGATGGATCGCGCGCGGACCTTAAGCGCGAAGCCGGCGGCCTGTCTCGCGCGGTTCGGTTTCGCTTCGGTTTCAACCCGGAGAAACATCCCGGGCGGCAACGGCCCTCAGGGTTTCCGCAGCGCGTCGCGGATGTCCTCCAGCAGGGCCTCGGTCTTGGTGGGCGCGGGCGGCGAGGCCGCCGGGGCCTGCGCCTCCTGCCGACGCAGGGTGTTGATCGCCCTGACGATGAGGAAGATGACCAGGGCGATGATCGCGAACTGGATGACCGTGTTCAGGAACGCGCCGTACTGGATCGCCACCTCGGCCTGCTTGGCGGCCGCGTCCGCCGGCTTGAGCACGAGCTTCATCTGCGAGAAGTCGATGCCGCCGGTCGCCAGGCCGATGGGCGGCATGATCACCTGGTCGACCAGGCTGGTCACGATCTTGCCGAACGCCCCGCCGATGATCACCCCCACCGCCAGGTCGATGACGTTGCCGCGCGCGATGAACTCCTTGAACTCGCTTCCGAAGGACATTCTGCCGTTCCTCCCTCCGATGATGGACAGCCGGCTACGGCCCGGCTCGGCGACTTGAACCCTTCGGCGTTCAAATGCCAATGCGCAGCGGGCCGGCGGTCGCGGCGCTCGCGTAGCGCGCGCGGGTCTCGGTCAAGGAGGATCTGGTGGAGCCGAGGGGGGTCGAACCCCTGACCTCTACATTGCGAACGTAGCGCTCTACCAACTGAGCTACGGCCCCACGGAAGGCGCGGAATAAGGCGACTGGGCGGGCGGCTGTCAAGCGCCGCAGGCGCGCGGCGGCGGGCCGCAGGGGCGGCTTGCGGCCGCTTTGCCGTCGCGCCAAACCCGGATAGAAGCGGCGCTGATGGGCAGCTTCCTCTATTTCATCATCGACGCGCTCCTGGGCCTCCTGATCTGGGCGATCATCATCAGCGCGATCATCTCCTGGCTGGTCGCCTTCGACGTGATCAACCTCAGGAACCGCATCGTCTATTCGATCGCGCACTTTCTCGACGCGGTGACCCGGCCGGTGCTCAGGCCCTTCCAGCGCTTCATCCCGCCACTGGGCGGCGTGGACATCACCCCGATCCTGGCGATCCTCATCCTGCAGGGTTTGCGGATCTACATCCTGCCGATGATCTTCGGGCCGATCCAGGCCGCGATCGGCTGAGCCCGCGCCCTACGGGTTCCACGCCCGCTCGCCGTGGGCGGCGAGGTCGAGGCCTTCCTCGATGACCTCGTCGCGGGCCCTGAGGCCCACCGTCTTCTCGCAGATGAAGGCCAGCACGAAGGTGCCGATCGCCGACCAGGCGACCGTCGCGGCGACGCCCAGCGCCTGGGTGGCGGCCTGGCCGGCCATGGTCACGCCCGGCGCATAGCCCGCCCCGCCGAATTGCTTCGCGGCGAGCACGGCCACCAGCATCACGCCCAGGATGCCGCCCACGCCGTGCACGGCGAAGACGTCCAGCGCGTCGTCGATCTTCACCCTGTGGCGCACGAACTCGACGGCGTTGTAGCAGATGAGGCTCGCGGCGGCGCCGATCCCGGCCCCGGCGATCGGGCCCACGAAGCCGGAGGCCGGTGTGACGGTGGCGAGGCCGGCGACCACGCCGGTCACCATGCCCACCATGCTGGCGCGCTTGAAGCGGATCCATTCGATCAGCGCCCAGACCAGGCCGGCGCTGGCCGCCGACAGGTGCGTGGCGATCAGGGCGGCCGCCGCATCGCCGTTGGCGGCCAGCGCCGAGCCCGCGTTGAAGCCGTACCAGCCGACCCAGAGCATGCCCGCCCCGATCATGGTGAAGCCCGGGTTGTGGGGCGGCGACAGATCCCGCGGATAGCCGTCGCGCGGGCCCAGCCGCCAGGCCAGCACGATCGCCGAGGTCCCGGCGGTGGCGTGCACCACGAGGCCGCCGGCGAAGTCCATGACGTGGCGGCCCATCAGCCAGCCGCCGCCCCAGACCCAGTGGGCGACCGGCGCATAGACGACGAGCAGCCACAGGCCCGAGAACAGCAGCACGGCGGCGAAGCGGATGCGCTCGACGAAGGCGCCCACGATCAGCGCCGGGGTGATCACCGCGAAGGTCATCTGGAAGGCGAAGAACAAGGTCTCCGGCAGGCTGCCCGTGACGCTGTCGCGGCCGACGCCGATGAGCCCGAACTTGGCCAGATCGCCGATCAGCGGCCCCGTCCCGGAGAAGGCCAGGCTGTAGCCGCCGAACAGCCACAGCACCGAGGCGAGGCAGGCGATCGCCACGCAGTGCATCATGACCGAAAGCACGTTCTTCATCCGCACCAGCCCGGCGTAGAACAGCGCCAGGCCGGGCAGCGTCATGAACAGCACGAGCGCGGTGGCCGACAGCACCCAGGCGGTGTCCGCCGCATCGATCCTGCCCACGATTGCGCCCCCAATTGCCCCCGGGCGCCGCGATTCCAGGCGCCGCTTGCGAGGCGAATACCGGCAAAGCTTCTCTCGGCAAAGCCTGAAAAACAGGCGCCCGCGGGGCCGATCGTCTCAGGCGGCCCGTTTCGCGAACGGCGATATTTCCGCCGCCAGGCCGGAACCTATCATTTGACAGAAGGTTGTGGCGTCGGTCTCTCAACGACTTGCCTGTCGGATACGAGCGGCCACGGTCGACCCGGCCTGACAACCCTGGCATCCCCCCCGACCAAGCCGGGTCGACCGCACTCTCCCTCCCCAACCCTGGAACGGCCCCTTCGCTGGCCGGTTTTGCACCGTGAAGCCGTCCTCGAATGGGAGAACCGCCATGGCCGATCCGCGCTATCCGCAAGATCCCGGGCGCCTGGGATATCCGCAGCCCGGCTATGGACGCGGCTATGGCCGCGACTTCGGAGGCGGCGGGCGCGACCAGGGCTTCGACGGCAGCTGGGGCCAGGGCTATGGCGCGAGTCATGCGCCCTCCGACTACCGGGCCTGGATGGACCCTCGCGCCGAGGCGCAGGGGCCGCAGGCCGGGCCGCACGCCGGCAAGGGTCCTAAGGGCTGGACGCGCTCGGACGCCCGCCTGAAGGAGCAGGTGAGCGAGGCCCTGATGCAGGATCGCCTGCTCGACGCGCGCGGCGTCGAGGTCGAGGTCGAAGGCGGCGTGGTCACCCTGAACGGGAGCGTCGCCGCGCCCTCGGGGGTCCGGCTCGCCGAAACCATCGTGCGCCGCTGCGGGGGCGTGAAGGCCGTCACCAACAATCTCGCCGTCCAGGCGCCCGCGACGCCGGACGAGCGCGCGCCGCTGGGCGTCGAGACCGGGGCGAACTCGCCGCTCGAGGAAGGTCAGCACGACGCGGGCGGCCGCGAGGAGGGGCCGCGCCACTTCCCGAAACTGGCGATGTGACCCGGGCTGGCAGGAGGAAACCCGCGGAACATGCAGAAGGCCGGCCGCGGCCGGCCACGCGGAATGCCGCGGGCGACGACCTCATCCCCGAAAGCGCCGACTTCTGCGCGGCGCGCATGCGCGCTTTTCCGCGTTTTCCGCGGTCCGATCCCGCTCGGCCTGGGCTCCCGCCTTCGTATAGACTGGGCGCATGTCGCGATCCGATCTCGCCCGCATGATCGCCGAGGCGCGGCGGCTGGTGGTGTTCACCGGCGCCGGCATCTCCACCGAATCCGGCATCCCGGACTTCCGCTCGCCGGGCGGCGTCTGGAGCCGGATGAAGCCGATCTACTTCCAGGACTTCGTCGCCGACCCCGACCGCCGGCGCGAGGCGTGGGAGCGGGCGTTCACCGGCCGCGCCGGCTGGACCGGGCGCGCGCCCAACGCCGGCCATCACGCGGTGGCGCGGCTGGTCGCCGAAGGCGCGTGCGCGGCGGTCATCACCCAGAACGTCGACAACCTGCACCAGGACTCCTTCGTTCCGGCCGACAAGGTGATCGAGCTGCACGGCAATGCGAGCTATGCGGCCTGCCTCGACTGCGGCGAGCGGCATGAACTCGCGGAGCTGAAGGAGGGCTTCCTCAAGGCCGGCGAGATCCCCTACTGCCGCGCCTGCGGCGGGCTGGTGAAGACCGCCACCATCTCGTTCGGCCAGCCGATGCCGGCCGAGCCGATGGCCCGCGCCGAGGCCGAGACGCTGGCCTGCGACCTGTTCCTGGTGCTGGGCTCATCGCTGGTGGTCTATCCGGCGGCGGGCTTCCCGCTGCTCGCCAAGCGCAACGGGGCGAGGCTGGCGATCGTCAACCGCGAGCCCACTGACCTCGACGGCTTCGCCGACCTCGTGCTGCACGACGAGATCGGGGCGGTGATGAGCGAGGTCGCGCCGGCGAACTGATCAGCGCGCGGCGTCGTTGTCGCCCTCCGCGCGCTTCTCGGCGGTGTCGCGGCCGATGATCTTCGAGAACATGCTGTCCTCGTCGTAGAGCAGGGCGAGGTCGCGCGCCTCGAGCTCCTGGAAGAACTCGTCCCAGGTGATCTCCTGCAGCGCCTCGTGCTCGGAGTTGGGCGCATCCGGGAACATGATCCGGATGATGCCGACATCGCCGCCCTTGTGGGTGCGCTTGACCGCCGCCGGCACGCCGCCGTGCGCCTCGGCCCAGGAGCGGATCTCGCCGGGGTCGGTCGTCGCCCGGGCGCTGCGGCTCATCTGGACCGAGAGCCCGTCGCCCTTGGGCTTGACGGGCTTGGAGCGCGCGCCGGCGCCGGACTCGGCGCGCCCGGACCTGGCGGCGCCATCCATGCCGTGGCGCTCCATGTAGGGGTGGGTATGGTGGTGGATCTGGCCCTTCGCGTCGCGGTACTCGCGGGCCTGGAGGTCGTCCTTCTCGCCTTCTCTGCCTTGCGGCATGGCTGTCTCCTCTGATGCGTGACGTGTCGTGTGAGAGGCAAACGGCGGGGCTTCGCCGGCGGTTTCAGCGCGGCCGTGGCCGGACGCTGCCGAGCTCAGTGGGCGACGCCGAGCTTGCGAGCCTCGTTCTCGAAGTCTCCGGCGATGTCGTTGATCGTGGGCAGGCCCAGCGACCTCAGCTCCGCATGCACCTTCTTCGCCGGCTCGGAGTCGAGGTCGCGCTTGAAATTGACGTAGACCTCCTGCGCCGAGCCATAGTGTTCGAAGCGGTCGATCTCCTCGCGGGTGCGTTTCTTGACGTCGCTGAGCTTTCGCTTCTCCGTCTCCGAGCGGCCGTCGTCGCGGGCGCGCAGCACCGGCTCGAAGGCGCGCGACTTCAGGTAGCTGACCAGATGCTCCTTGGCGTCCATGGAATGCGTCCTCGGCCCCGCCAGCGTCCCGGCGGGAAAGTCGGGAGGCGCGGCGCGGGTTCCGACCCTCCCGGCCGCCGATCGCCCGCCTTGCGCGTTGACACCGGCGCAAGCCCGCGGTTTGCCTTCGCCGCCCCGCAACCCCTGGCCTGAGCCATGCCCCGCTTCGCGTCTCACCTGAACCTCCTCCTGCCGCTCGCCGCGCTGTCGCTGGCCGGCTGCATCACCCACAGCGTGCAGCCCACGCCCAGCAAGGCGATCCTGGAAGCGCGCGCCCATCGCGCGGCCAACCAGCAGGCCAAGGCCTGCCCTGACGTCGCCTCGCCGACGAGCGTCGACTTCGGCTTCAACGAGGGTGCGCTGACCGAGCTCGACGCCCCGGCGCTGCAGACCATCGCCGCCGCGCTCGCCTGCCATCCGGGGGTGAGCGCGATCGTCGTGGGCCAGGCGGACGGCCATGGCGCCGCCGCCGAACAGGCGAAGCTCGCCGGCCAGCGCGCCGAGGCGGTGCTGGCCGACCTGCAGCGCCGCGGCGTCGCGGCGGCACGCCTGAAGAGCCAGGTGCAGGGGACCGCGCCGGCCGGCGACGCCGAACACCTGGTGATCCTGGCCGAAGGGCGGCGGTGGTGACGCTCTAGGGTCCTGGCGCGCCCGGGAGAGGAGGCTCAGGACTGGACCAGCACGGTCTTGACGTTCACGAACTCGTGGATTCCGAACTCCGAGCATTCGCGCCCGTAGCCCGAGTCCTTGACCCCGCCGAACGGCAGTCGGGGGTCGGAGCGGACATTGGCGTTGACGAAGCTCAGCCCCGCTTCGAGCTCGTCGCGGGCGATGCGCTCGCCGCGCGCCAGGTCGGCGGTGATCACGCCGGAGCCGAGGCCGAAGGGGGACCCGTTGGCGATGCGGATCGCGTCGGCCTCGTCCCTGGCCTCGATGACCGCGGCAACCGGCCCGAACACCTCCTCGTCATAGGCCGGCATGCCGGGACGCACCTCGCCGAGCACAGTCGGCGGATACCAGGCGCCCGGCCGGTCCGGGACCTCGCCGCCGGTCAGCACCCGCGCGCCGGCCGCAACGCTCCGCGTGACCTGGTCGTGCACGTCGTCGCGCGCCTTGAGCGACTGCATCGGGCCGAGCCGGGTCGCGGGATCGCGCGGATCGCCCATGGCGAAAGCCTGCATCTTTTCGACGAGGGCGCGCTCGAACGCCTCGCGGATCTCGCGGACCACCACGAAGCGCTTGCCGGCGATGCAGCTCTGGCCGCCGTTGACCACGCGCGCCGCCGCGGCGATCTCCGCGGCCCTGCCGACATCCACATCGCCCAGGATCACATAGGCGTCCGAGCCGCCGAGCTCGAGCACCGATTTCTTCAGGACCCCGCCGGCCGCGCGGGCGACCTGGCGGCCGGCCTCGACGCTGCCGGTGAGCGTGACGGCGGCGACGTCCGGGTGCTCGATCAGCGCCTCGGTCTCGCGGCCGGGGATCAGCACGGCGCGGAACAGGTCCTCGGGGAAGCCCGCCTCGCGGAACACGCTCTCGATGGCGAGCGCGCAGCCGGGCACGTTGGACGCGTGCTTGAGGACCGCGGCGTCTCCGGCCATCAGGGTCGGCGCGGCGAAGCGGAAGACCTGCCAGAAGGGGAAGTTCCACGGCATCACCGCCAGCACCACGCCCAGCGGATTGAAGGTGACGAAAGCCCTGGAGGAATCTGGCGGCCCGCCCATGTCGACCGGCCGGTCCGCCAGAAACGCCGGCGCGTGGTCGGCGAAGTAGTCGCAGTTCGTCGCGCACTTCTCGATCTCGGCGAGGCCCTCGGTCACCGTCTTGCCCATCTCGGCGGTCATCAGTTCGGCGAACTCGGCTTTGCGGCGGCGCAGGACCTCGGCCGCGGCGCGCATCGCCGTCGCCCGCTCGGCGTAGCCGGTCCGCCGCCAGGCCGGCCAGGCGGCGCGCACGCGGCCCAGGATGGCGACGGCGTCCTCGCGGCTGTGGCCCTCGTAGCTCCTGCCCGTGCGACCGGTGGCCGGATCGACGGTCTCGATGCGGGGCCGCTGCGAGGGTGCGGCCGCGGGCTCGCGGGCCTGCGAGGTGTCGCGTTCCGTGCGGATGCGTTCGTCCATGGCGCGCCTCTTCGGAAAAATACCCCGGTCCCGACGCTCGAACCCTCCCGCACCGGGCCGGTTCCGGCAGTCTAGCGCACGGACCGCGACGGCGGCGCAGCTTCCGGACGGCCGCGCAAGCGCCTAGTTAGGGGCCATGACCGCCGCGCCCGACCGGCCCCGCTTCGACATGGCCAAGCCGGCCGGCCGGCTGAGAGCCTGGCTCGACTACCTGTGGAACGATCACGCCTACCTGAGGCTGGGGTTCTCGAACGCCCACTGGATCTCCGAGGAGCTGGTGCGCGCCAACCAGCCCTGGCCGCACCAGCTGGCCGGGTGGAAGGCGAAGGGGATCCGGACGGTCATCAACCTGCGCGGCGGCCAGGACGGCAGCTTCTACGCCCTGGAGCAGGAGGCCTGCGCGCGGCTGGGCCTGAGGCTCGAGACCTTCCGCGTGGGCTCGCGCGAGGTCCCCACCCGCGAGACGGTGCTGGGCGCCAAGCGGCTGTTCGCGCGCATCGAGTACCCGGCGCTGATGCACTGCAAGTCGGGCGCGGACCGGGCCGGGATGATGAGCGTGCTCTACATGCACTTCCGGCAGGGCAAATCCATCCGCGAAGCCATGGACCAGCTCGGGCTCAAGTACCTGCACGTGCGCCACGGCAAGACCGGGGTGCTGGACTACACCTTCGAGCGCTATCTCGCGGAGGCCGAGCCCGCGGGCCAGACGTTCCTGCAGTGGGTGAAGAGTCCCGCCTACGACCCCGCCGGCCTGAAGGCGCAGTTCCGCGCCGGCGCCTTGGGAACGCTGGTCACGGAGCGGCTGCTGCGGCGCGAATGAGCCGGCGCGGCCGTGGATTGTTTCGGCCACGACGTCGGCGCGCCATAATCAGCCTCGAATGAGAGACATGGCCCTGTCCCAGAGCGTGCTGCCCGCCCGGCAGATCCTGGTCGTCGACGACGACACGGAGCTGCGCCATCAGATGGCCGCCTACCTGCGCGAGCACGGCTATCTGGTGCAGGAAGCCGCCGACGGCGCGGCCATGGAGCGCGCGCTCGCCCAGACCCCCGTGGACCTGGTGGTGCTCGACGTCATGCTGCCGGGCGAGGACGGCCTCTCGATCTGCCGGCGGCTCGCCGACGAGGGCGGGCCCGCCATCGTCATGGTCTCGGCCATGGGCGAGGAGGTCGACCGCATCCTGGGCCTCGAGCTCGGGGCCGACGACTATCTCGCCAAGCCGTGCAATCCGCGCGAGCTGCTGGCCCGGGTGCGCGCCGTCATCCGGCGGCTGGACGAGGTGCGCGGCGGCGGCGCGCCGCGCGGCCGGACCTACCAGTTCCAGGGCTTCGTGCTCGACATGCTGCGCCGGCAGCTGCGCGCGCCCAACGGCACGACCATCCTGCTCACCGCGGGCGAGTTCTCGCTGCTGGTCGCCTTCCTCGACCATCCGCAGCGGATCCTGTCGCGCGACCAGCTGCTCGAGCTCGCCCGCGGCAGCCAGGCCGACGTGTTCGACCGCGCCGTCGACGTGCAGATCAGCCGCCTGCGCCGCAAGCTGCACGCCTGCGTCGAGACCGAGATCATCCGCACCTATCGCGGCGCGGGCTACCTGTTCGACGCGCGGGTGACGCGCCCGTGACGCCGCGGCGGCGTTGGCCCGGGCCGCACGCCCCGATCGGCCTGCAGCTCGTCGGCCTGCTGCTCGTCAGCCTCCTGGCCGCCCAGGCAATCGGCATGGCCGCGATCCTGCTGATGCCGCCGCCGCGGCCCGCGGTCTACCACCTGAGCGAGGTGGCCCAGGCGCTGCGCGGCGGGCCGCTCAGGACCCGCTTCGGCCGGCCGCTGATCCGCACCGTCGCGAACGATCTGCCCACCGAGCTGAAGGTGCAACCCGCGAACCGCGAGCGGCCCCGCGCGGCGCTGGCCGCGGCGCTCGGCGCGCCCGAGGCGCGCGTCCGCTACCTGCAGCAGCCCACCACCGAGTGGCGGCTGTTCCGCGGACTGGGCGGCCACCGCCGCGCGCCGCCGGCGATGCGCGGCCCGGCGTCCCTGGCTGCGGCCGGGGCGCTCCCCGCGACCGGCGAGACGTCCGGCGCGCCGGCGCGAGGATGGCGGCCGCGTTACGGTCCCGGCAGCGCGCTGGACCTGCCGATCATCGGCGAGTTCACCGCCGCCCTCGCCACGTCCGACAATCGCTGGGTGGTGGTCCGCAACGCCCCCGACCCTTTCCCCAGCGAATGGCAGCTGCGCGCGGTGTTGTGGCTGCTGGCCGGATTCCTGGTGGTGGCGCCCGCGGGCTACCTGTTCGCGCGACGGATCACCGCACCGCTGAAGCGCTTCGTGGAAGCCGCCGAGCAGCTCGGGCGCGATCCGCACGCGCCGCAGATGATCCTGACCGGGCCGGCCGAGGTGGGCGCCGCCGCCCACGCCTTCAACGAGATGCAGGCGAGGCTGCGCCGCTACATCGGCGACCGCACGGCGATGGTCGGCGCGATCTCGCACGACCTGCGCACCCCGCTCGCCCGCATCCGCTTCAAGATGGAGCGCGCCCCGCCGAAGCTGAAGGAGGCCGTGCTCGCCGACGTGGCGCAGATGGAGCAGATGATCGGCGGCGTCTTGGCCTTCATCCGCGACGAGGGCCAGCCGAAGCGGCGCGAGCGGCTGGACCTGCTCTCGGTCCTGGAGTGCGTGGCCGACGACGCGGCCATGCTGGGCGGCGACGTCGAGATCGTGGAAGGCGCGCCGGTCACCGTCGACGGCGACGCGGTGGCCCTGCAGCGGCTGTTCGGCAACCTGGTGGACAATGCGGTGAAGTACGGCGGCGAAGCGCGCATCCGGCTGCGCCACGAGGGCGAGGCCGCAGTGGTGGAGATCGCCGACCGCGGGCCCGGCCTGGCGCGCGAGGACCTGGAGCGGGCGTTCCAGCCCTTTTATCGCGCCGACGCCTCGCGCAACCTGGACAAGGGCGGCGTGGGGCTTGGCCTGCCCATCGCCCGCTCCGCCGCCCGCGCCCACGGCGGCGACGTGCAGCTGGAGCCTGCGGCCGAGGGCCTGAGGGCCGTGGTCACCCTGCCGGCGCTGTAGGACAGCCGCCGCGCCGCCCTTGCGCCGGCGGCCGGCTCCGCGACAATGGGGCGATGTCGGGTTCGGGGCTCACCACGGTCGGACTGTCGAAGGCGTTCGGGCCGACCGCGGCGCTGGCCGAGCTGTCGTTCCACGTTCGGCCGGGCGAGCTCTATGCCCTGCTGGGCGCGAACGGCGCGGGCAAGACCACGGCGCTGCGCATCATCGCGGGCCTGCTGGCGCCCGATGCGGGCTCCGTCGAGATCTTCGGCGTCGATGCGCTGGCCGAGCCGGCGCGCGCCAAGCAGCTCACCGCCTGGGTTCCCGACGAGCCGATGCTCTACGAGCGGCTGACGCCCTGGGAACACCTGGAGTTCATCGCCGGGCTCTGGAACCTCGACCCGGCCGAGGCGCAGCCGCGCGCCGAGGCGCTGCTGCGCCGCCTGGGCCTGTGGGAGGTGCGCAGCCAGCGCTGCGGATCCTTCTCGCGCGGCATGATGCAGAAGACCGCGCTGGCGGGCGCGCTGCTGCACGCGCCCCGGCTGCTGCTGCTCGACGAGCCGCTCACCGGCCTGGACGCGCGGATGGCCCGCGAGGTGAAGGACATGCTGCGCGAGCTGGTGGCGGCCGGCGCGAGCCTGGTGCTCACCACCCACATCCTGGAGGTCGCCGAGCGGATGGCCGACCGGATCGGCATCCTGCACCGCGGACGCCTCATGGCGGAAGGCTCGATGGAGGAGCTGCGGCGCCGCACCCAGGGCGCGGGCACCCTGGAGGAGGTGTTCCTCGAGCTCACCGTCCAGCCGGCGGCGGCCGGGCCTTGAGGCTTCCCGCCGGCTCGACCGTGTGGCTGCTGGCCCACGACCTGCGGCTCGACTGGCGACGCCGCACGGCTGTGGCCGGCGCGCGGCGCTGGATGGCGCTCGTCATCACGCTGGGCGCGCCGCTGTTCCTGGCCGGCGTCGTCGGCGT
This sequence comes from Phenylobacterium sp., assembly GCF_035475775.1. Lineage (GTDB taxonomy): Bacteria > Pseudomonadota > Alphaproteobacteria > Caulobacterales > Caulobacteraceae > Phenylobacterium. The sequence goes on from NZ_DATIMC010000008.1 coordinate 49,945, forward strand.
TCCCCTGGGCCTGGCGCTGAACCGGTTCGGCGCGCCCACCAGCTGGGCGGCCTCGCTGATCGCCGCGGGGGTGCTGGCCAGCGCCTTCACCTTCATGCTCTCCCAGGCCCTGGCCGAGGTGGTCGACGCCCTCTACGAGCGCGGCGACCTGGACCTGATGTTCTCCTCGCCCATTCCGCCGCGCCGGGTGATCACCGTGCGGGCGATCGGCATCGCCTTCGCGGCCTTTTCGGTGTTCGGCTTCTTCGCGCTCGGCCCGCTCGTCGCCCTCGCCCTGATGGGCCAGCCGCGGTGGCTCGCGATCCTGCCGGTGCTCTACGCCTGCGCGCTGGCCGCGACCGGGGCGGCGCTGGCGCTGGGCGCGCTGCTCATCGGCCTGGTGGGGCCAAAGCGCACCCGCTTCATCGGCCGCGCGCTCTCGGTGGCGTTCGGATCGGCCTTCTTCCTGGGGACGCAGGTCTTCGCGCTGATGAGCGGGCAGATCTCCCGCGAACCCGCGGTGGTCCGGCTGAGCCGGCTCATGGCGGGCTGGGCGCCGCCCTCCACCGGGATCGTGCTGCGCGCCTTCAAGGGCGAGCCGCGCGCCTTGCTGCTGCTGATCGGGGCCCTGCTCGCGGTCTTCGCGCTCGCCACCGCCTGGTTCGGGCCGAGGTTCGCCGCCTTCCACGCCGCGGCCAAGAGCGCGCCGGCGGCGGGCGGCGGGCGCGCCGCCCGGGCGCGGCCGTTCCGGCGCGGGCTCACCGCCGCGGTGCTGGCCAAGGAGCTGCGGCTGGTGCTGCGCGATCCCATGCTGCTGCCGCAGGTGCTGCTGCGGGTGGTCTATCTCGTGCCCGCCGGCCTGCTCGCGGTGCGCTACGGCCGCCAGATGAACTTCACCGCGCTGTCCGGCGCGGTGCTGGCCATGACCCTGATGGCCAACCAGCTGGCCGGCAGCCTGGCCTGGATGACCATTTCGGCGGAGGACGCGCCCGACCTGCTGGCGAGCTCGCCGGCGCCGCGGGCGAGGCTGCAGCGGGTGAAGCTGCTGGCGGCGGTGGGCACGGTCATGGCCTTCGTCGCGCTCGCCGCCATCCCGCTCGCCGTCGTCGCGCCCTATCAGGGCGCGGTGGTGCTCGCCGGCTGCGGCGGGGCGGCCGTTTCGGCGGGCCTGGTGAACCTCTGGTGGCAGCGGCCCGGCAAGCGCTCCGCGTTCCGCGAGCGGGCGCCCGCGCCGTGGTTCGTGACGCTGGCCGAGCTGGTGCTGGGCCTGCTGATCGCGCTCGCCGCCGGCCTCGCCTCCGCCCGCCACCTCGCCGCCCTCGCCCCCGCCGCCGCCGCCCTCCTGGTGCTGCTGGCGCTGCGGATGCCCGCGCGGCCTTGAGGGTAACCCGGCCGAATGGGACGCCGTGACGGCCCTTCAGCGCGTCGCCGAAGACCGCGCCACGGGTGTTACACCCGCCATCGGGAATGATTATTCTTCTTCTATGGGAGAATGATTTTAATGCCTGACACCGCTCATCTCTACACGACCGCCCAGGCAGGCGCCGCCAGCGGGCTGAATCCGAAGGCCGTTCAGAACGCGATCGACAAGCGGATCGTCGAGCCTGTAGCCGCACCGAGGCCGGCTGGGGTTCGCGACGCCGGGGGCGCAAGGCGCGCCGGGCCCCGAATGTTGACCGGCGAGGACCTCGTTCGGCTGCGGGTCTGGAGCGGCGTGGGCGGAATTCCGGCCGAGCGCCGTCAGGCCATCTTCCGGGCCATGCTCGCCAATCCCAAGGCGAGGACGGTTCATGCCGATGAGCTCCTGATCGTCGATGTCAGCGCGGCGCGCCGGCAAGTGGCGGAGAACCTCAGGATTCTCGGCGCCGCCGAGCGGGCCATTCACCGTGACAAGGCGATTCTTGGCGGCGAGCCGGTATTCAAGGGCACCCGAATTCCGGCCTACGGGATCGCCGCCATGCTGGATGCCGGCACGCCCGTGGCGGAGATCTTGGCAGGTTATCCAAAGCTCGATGAACGTCTGCTGCAACTCGCCAAATTGTGGGTGATCGCGCATCCGCGACGCGGCCGGCCGAAGTCGCTGCGCCAGATGGGACTGAAGGCGAAGAGCACAAGGAAGGTGGCGCTTCGCGGCGATCCGCTGCCGGACAGGACGCGGTCGAGGAGTTCGGACGCGCGGTGAAATTTCTCATCGACGAGTGCCTGCACACCTCCTTGGTGGAGGTGGCGATCGAGTTCGGGCACCCTCCTCTGCGGCGCAGATTTAGTGCCTTAACGCCGTGACCTGGCGAATCGGTCCTTATGAGATGCTTCTAGCTGCGCATAACAGGGGGGCAGTCACCGCGCCTCTATTCTGCTGCCAGCAGGGGCTGTTCCGGGAGGCCCATCAGGTCGCTATAGGCTCGCACCTTCGCACCCTTCGTGCGCGTGGCGGAAGGCTTCGCGAAGACGATGATGTACTCGTGGACGTTCTTGAACAGGAAGTTGGGCGGGTATGGATAGCTGCCGAAGATCGGTCGCTGCCCATTGGCTGAACCCCATCGCCCTCCGGTACCATCCTTGGACCAAATGATCTCGTTGATCATCACGAGACCCACATCGCGCATGCATGTGGCGAAATCGGTGCTCAGCGGAAACGTTAGAAGCCCATGATCGGTGTGCTGATTAACGTTCGCTGTGACCACGCACATCTTCCTGCCGGGCTGGAGCACGCGCATGCACTCTGAAAACACGCGGCGCATCTCCGCCAGAAATTCGGTGTAGCTCTGCACATTACCGAGGTTGTCGTCGCCGTCGCCGTAGTTGGCCTTGTCCCAGTAGGGCGGACTGGTGACGATCAAATCGACGGAGTCGTCGGCCAAGTGCCCCATGTCGCGGCTATCGCCGACAACGACTTTCAGGTCCTTCTCGGAGCCGACCTCACGCTTTACCCGGGCTCGAATTATGTCTGCGTAGGCAGCGTTCTGCTCGATGCAGACGGCTTTCCGCCCGAGCTTCTGCGCTGCCACAGCAGTCGAACCCGTTCCCCCGAAGGGATCAAGTACGGTTTCCCCCCAGAACGAGAATAATTTGACGAGCCGATGCGGTATTTCGAGAGGAAAAACGGCTGGATGGTCGGGGTGCGAAACATTGGCAATGCTCCATACCGTCTTTGTGTACTCTCTCCATTCCTCCTTCGACAGTACACTCTTCTCTTTGATCTCACTTGAAATGCGGCTCATCTCGCGATCATCCCCTTGATCAGTTTTTCGTATTCCCCGGACCGGCCTAGGCGGATCTGGCCGTCTACGTTCACAACGGCATCCTCAAATTCCTGGAGAGTCTGGCAGAAGCGGACGTCAGTTCCGGCTGCCTCTAGGATCAGAGCATCTGCACGCTCTCTCTCAGCGGTCGCGTGAGTGGGTCGAAATGCAAAGGTCCACTTCCCCCCGTTCTGGCTCGCCAGCAGGTCGTTTTTGGCGTGAACCCACATCGCGCGACCAAAGTCGGCAAGCTCGGCCTTGCGGGACTCAGCGAACCGAAGATCGAAGAGCGGCAAGTCTTCCAGGAACCAAGCTGGCACATGGAAGCCGTCGCAGTCCGCATGCCATAGCCAAAAAGCGGTCCTGCTCGAAAGGAGCGCGTACCCGGCTTGGGCCAGTTCGGCAGAGGCAAACGTCAAGCAATGGACTCGGCTCGCGCTGAAGCTGCCGCCAGCGTCACTCTCTGCCGGATAGTCTCGGAACACGTTGAGGAAGTTATAGGCGGTGCCCGCCACGAACACGTCCCGGTCGGTCGCGACGCTTGCGATGTCTCGCGGAGCCGTCGAACTGAGCTTTGGGCGATCAGCGGACTTGAACCGGTAGTCAGTCAGCGTTCGATACAAGGTCGCCTCATCAGCGCACCCCACCTTGGGAACGAGGCGTTTGATCGACCTCGACGAGAGATCGACTGCGCGCGCCTCGGTGAAAATCTGCGGTCGCTGGCGGCTGGTCCACTTGAGCAGGCGGCTTGTCTTCAGACGCAACTCCCCGGCTTGGCGCCTAAAGAGGATCGCATTGCGCGTCTTCACGTCTTCCCCGAAGAGCGCATGGGGCTGACGGTCGAAGAAGAGCATGGTCCAGTCGCCGCCGCCCTCGGCCAAGGCCGCCCGGCATCGCGCGTGGTCAGCAGAACGGTTCGTCGCAAACGATAGCGGGACTACGAGCGCAGCTCGATCTCCTTCACACCCGTCCAGTCGCCATGCCATTTCGATGAACGGCAGATAGAGCGAGCTGTTCGCCGATGCCCCTTCCAACGACGCCCAGTGGCGGGCATGCGGTGTTGAGCCCGTCGCTGTATAGGGAGGGTTGCAAACTAGCCGAAGCGGACCGGGCTCCTCGCCAAAGACGTCCCGGATCGAGCGCGCGCCTGCAGGCGCATTAGTGCGGGCGGCCACTTGCAGCGCGTTGATCGCGATGATGTTGGCCCGAACTGCCCGCCAGACCGCGATGGGGGGCGCGAGCTCAGCCTGGCCGACCACATGCTGGGTGATCGAAAAGGCCGCGAAGTCAGCAGCCAACTGCGACAGGTCCATGCCGCGAAGCTTGGATGTGGCGAACCTGACCAGACGACGACCCGAGAGGCCTCGACGTTCAAGACATCGCAGCACAGCGCAAAGAAAGACCCCACTGCCGCACGCAGGGTCGAGCCAAATCGCCGCCTCCGGATCATCGCCCGCTATGCCTTCGACCATGAAGTCGGCGACATCTGACGGTGTGTAGAAGGAGCCGACCTCCTTTCGGGCGGACCGATCTTCTGACCGGGTGGCATCCTTCATGACATCGAGCCGCGACGTGGGTCCGAAGCCATCGAGGATGTAGGGGAACAGGTCTGCAGCAACGCTATCTGCGCAGAGCGCGCTCAGCGACTCTTCAGCCGGTCCCAGGCCCGCATCTCGTAGAGCCTTCGCAGCCTCTGGATCGCCGAACCACTCCAAGGCGTCAGGAATGCGCACGGCCAAGCCTGTCTGTAGTCCGTGCAACACCGCGATGGCGCCAATCGCCCAGGCCTGACGCGTCTCAAGTGGATCGTGCTCGTGATCCTGCTGACCAACTTCCTGAAGCCAGGAGAGTCCATTTTTCGGCAGCCACCCGCGAATGACGGCCACCGCTCGGAGCATGTGTCGCGCTAGAGGGCTGACGGCGCCCGTCAAGGACCGGCCGCGACGCGGGCTCGAAGCACGAACCGGGCTGGTTATGGCGCTCATCGCGTTCATGCGCTCGGCTCCCACGTGAGCGACTTCTCCAGCCATCGTTCTGAAAGCTCGCCCTCAACAAGCTGCGCAGTCGCGTGGGACGTAGAGACCCCAAGCGCCGCCGCCCTCTTCGCAAGCGCAGCCTCCAGCTCGTCAGAGAGGTGGGCTGTGATCTTCGTCCGGTTCGGCGAAGGTGGTTGCCGGGATTGCTTTCCCGGCTTCAATCGGTTCAGACGCAGTTCCCGACCGATTAGCAACTTTAGCAGCTCCGACTTCGACGTCAGGCCGCACGTTCGCGCATAGGCGTCGAAGGCTTCGCCCGTCGCATAGGGAACGTAGGCGTAGGCGTGTTTGCGCTGCACGGACACCTCAGATCGAGTCGTAACAATGACTCACTTAGAGGTGTTCGTCAAATGTTCCGCGTTTTCCTTTACACCCGCTTGAAGCGCGGCGAAATCCCGAGGAAGTTGAAAGTCCAAGGGGGACTCCAATGCAGTTGTTTGCGCAGCTCCGGAACGCGCCGTTCGGGCCGATCCTCGCCGAGGAACTCGGCAGCGCGGCCGTTACCTCCATAGACATCGCGACAGCCTGGGTGCGCGCCTCTGGATTGGTCCATCTTCAGGCGGGGCTAAGGGCCGCTATTGACCGGGGAGCGGCGCTGCGGGTCGTCGTCGGTATTGATGCTGAGAACACATCTGAAGAAGGGCTTCGCGGCCTCCTAGAACTCGCAGCCAGCGGAGCGCCCAACCAGATGCCCCTCTTCGTGCGTCACAACGAGGCCGGGCCGCTGTTTCACCCGAAGCTGTATGTGTTCAGAGACCCCGCGGGGGTGAGGGCCTACATTGGGTCCAATAATTTCACTCGATCTGGCCTCTACTTGAATGACGAGCTGAGCATTCGCGTCGGCGAGGCGCGAGGGACAGCCCTTGATGCCGAACTGGAGACGCTGATCGGGCGCTACACCAACCTCGAGGATGGTCTGAACCGACGCCTCGACGCCGCTCTTTTGGCCCAACTCATTGACCGCGGTTACATCAAGGCTGAGGCACGCCTTATAGCCACGGCATCCGCACGATCACGCCGCGAACGGACACACGACCCTCTATTTGGAGTCGAGCGTAGACGAGCCCCGGCCGTCGTTGTGCCGGTGGGTGCCCCGGTGGTCATCGCTGAGGCCGCGCCAGCCGACCTTCCCGTCCGAGACGATTGGCAGCGCCTCTACCTTCGATTGCGTTTGGCAAGGGGAACTCAAGGTCAAATCCCCAAGGCGGTCGTGAAGGAAATGCGGCGCCGAATGGGACAAGAAGACGATGAGGGAGTGTTGATCCTGAAGGACAGAAACGGTGCGGAGCGCCGGATCAGCCCGACACATCCGGAGGACTATGAAGGGGCGGTCAACACCTATAAGTTTGAGGCAGTCGCGGTTCACGGGGAACCGATCCTGCACATTTATCCGGTGGGGGACGATCTAATCTACGAGTTCCTGGACAGCGACACTGACCCGCTTGGACATGACATCCTTGAGCATCTCCAAGCCGGATTCGAGGATGATCCTCCAACGACGCTCAAGACAAACGGGCCGGTGGAACGGACTACCTGGTTCCGCTTCGACTGAACCCGCACTTGGACCCGAAAATCGCCCCTCCCGGTAGCCAACACGTTGCGGCTGAGATCGTGTGAGCGGCGCGAAGGCGGGCGTTCTCAACGCGTCAGATGAGTCAACTCCGCCAAAGCGATTTGCCCTGCCCAGCTTCCTCTGTCCCCTTAGCAAGGGTTTGCGCCCCTTGGCCGTCCCTTCTGGAAGCCGTACCCAGAAGGGACCCACACGGAGACCGAGCTTTCGCGCTCTAACGCGCATCGCCGGGGATTTCCTGCTGGAAGGGAATGGTGCCGCCTGGGTGACTCGAACACCCGACCTACGCATTACGAATGCGCCGCTCTACCGGCTGAGCTAAGGCGGCCCAGATGCGGCGCAGAAGGGCCTGGCCGCCGGGAGGCCGCTATTTAGCGGCTCTGCGGGCGCTCGCCAAGCGGCGTCGGGCGCGGCGGCGCGGCGGCGGCGCCCGGCGGGCCGGGAGCGGGATGGGGCGCCAGGCGCCGTGGGGCGAGCGCCCAGAGCCCGGCCCCGGCCAGCACGCAGATGACCCCGAAGGCGATCAGGGCCCAGAAGCTCGCGCCCAGCAGGCTGCGGGGCCGGGGGGCGGCGGGGTCCGGGTCGGGCGGGCCGCTCATGGCTTGCGGTCGATCAGGTTGAGCAGCGCCGCTTCGATCGGAAACGGCGGATAGGCCTTGGCGGCGAGCCGGGTGCGGGCGAGCGGCCGGATCACCGCCTTGGAGAGCCCCAGCGCGCGCAGCTGCGGCGCCGGATGGGCCTTGAGCACCGCCGCCAGGGCCTTGGCGGCGCGCGGCGAATGCAGCAGGGCCGCGTCGGCCTTGACCAGGGCCTGGGCCTCGGCGGGATCGAGCTCCACCGGACCGGTCTCGTAGAGCACCAGGCGCCTGGCCGCCACGCCGTGCTTGTCGAGCGCGCCGGCGAGATCGCCGGCCGGCTCCGCCGCGCCCGGATGCAGCACCACGCCGCGCAGCTCCTTGCGCCGGGCGGCGATGCCCTCGGCCAGGGCGTCCACGTCGCCGTCCGCCGAGAGCACCGTGCGGAACCCGGCCGCCCGCGCCGCCTGGGCGGTCGCCGCGCCCACCGCGAACACCTGCAGGCGCCGCTCGCCCGAGTGCTCGGCGAAGGCGCGCACGCCGTTGGCGCTGGTGAAGGCGAGCGCCGCGACGCCGCGCAGGTCGACCTCGACCGCCTCAACCGGACGGACGGCCAGCAGCGGCGCGACCACGGCGTCATGGCCCAGCGCGCGCACGCGCTCGGCGGTGACGTCCGCGCCCGGCTGGGTGCGGGTGATCCAGATCCTCTGTCTGCGGCCGGCCATCCGCCCATCCCTAAGGCGCAAGCTGTTTAAGGTGTGACAACCGAACCGCGGGGCGCGGTCAAGGACCGGCGCGGCGCCGAGCCGATGCGCTCACAGCGATATGGCCGCCCCGCCCTCGGCGCGCACGGCCTCGCCCAGGGAGACACCCAGCGCGCGGGCCGAGGCCTCCCAGTCGGCCATCTCGGCGAGGTCGGATTCGCCGGCGCGCCGGACCCGCAGCCGGCCATCGGGGGAGAGCGCCTCGACGATCAGCTTCAGGCGCATGCCCTCCAGCCAGGCGTGCGCGCCGACCGGGGTCTTGCAGGAGCCCTCCAGGGCTGCGAGCGCGCCGCGCTCGGCCGCCACGGCCACGATGGTCGGTTCGTGGCGCAGGGCGCGGACCCAGGGCAGGTCGCGATCCGCGGCGCGGGTCTCGATGGCGAGCGCGCCCTGGCCGGGCGCGGGAGGGCATTCGGTGGGGTCGATCAGGCTCTGCGGCAGCTCGCCCAGGCCGAGGCGCTTCAGCCCCGCCAGCGCCAGCAGGATGGCGTCGGCCTCGCCGGCGCGAAGCTTGGCCAGCCGCGTGTCGACATTGCCGCGCAACAGCGAGACCCGCAGGTCCGGACGCCGGTGCAGCGACTGGGCCTGGCGGCGCAGGCTGGCGGTGCCGAGGTTTGCGCCGCGCGGCAGGTCCTCCAGCCGCTCGGCCCTGGGGCTCAGGAAGGCGTCGCGGGGATCCTCGCGCTCGGGGATGGCGGCGATGCAGAGCCCCTCCGGCAGGACGGCCGGCACGTCCTTCATCGAATGCACCGCGCAGTCGATGCGGCCGGCCAGCAACGCCTCCTCGATCTCCTTGGTGAAGAGGCCCTTGCCGCCGATCTCCAGCAGCCGGCGGTCCTGCACCTTGTCGCCGGTGGTGGTGATGACCACCAATGGCGCGACGCGCTCGGCCTCGGCGGGCTCGCCTCCAAGGGTCTCGGCGATCCGCCGCTGCACCCAGCCTGCCTGGACGAGCGAGAGCTTGGAGCCGCGGGCGCCGATCCGCACGCGCGCATCGCCCACTCTCTGATCGCGGCGGGGCGGTTGCGTGGGCACGGAGGGCGGTCTACCTGCAAGCGTTGAAGGAACCCGCGCCTCGCTACAGGACGGGGCGCCCCGCGGCAACCGATGAGCCCCATCCCCCAAACCGTCCTCGGCCTGGAGACCAGCTGCGACGAGACCGCCGCGGCGGTGGTGCGGCTGGCGGGCGACGGCGCCGTCGAGGTGCTGTCCTCGGTGGTGGCGAGCCAGATCGCCGCGCACGCGCCGTTCGGGGGCGTGGTGCCGGAGATCGCCGCGCGCGCCCACGTCGAGGTGATCGAGGCGATCGCCGAGCGGGCGCTGGCCGAGGCCGGCGTCGGCTACGCGGAGCTGACCGGCGTCGCCGCCACCGCGGGGCCCGGCCTGGTGGGCGGGGTCATGGTCGGGCTTTCGTTCGGCAAGGCGGCGGCCCTGGCGCGCGGCCTGCCGCTCGTGGCGGTCAACCACCTGGAAGGCCACGCCCTTTCGGCGCGGCTCGCCGCCCGGCTCGCCTATCCGTTCCTGCTGCTCTTGGTCTCCGGAGGCCACTGCCAGCTCCTGGAGGTGGCCGGCGTCGGCGCCTGCAGGCGGCTGGGCTCGACCATCGACGACGCCGCGGGCGAGGCCTTCGACAAGATCGCCAAGACGCTCGGCCTGCCCTATCCCGGCGGCCCGGCCCTGGAGCGGCTGGCCGAGGCCGGGGATCCCGACCGCTTTCCGCTGCCGCGCGCCCTGCTCGGCCGCAAGGACTGCGACTTCTCCTTCTCCGGCCTGAAGACCGCGGCCGCCCGGCTCGCCGAGGGGCTGGCCTCGGACCAGGAGCGCGCCGACCTCGCCGCCTCGGTGCAGGCCGCCATCGCCCGCCAGCTCGCCGAGCGCAGCGAGCGGGCCATGGCGCTCTATGCCCGCGAGCACGAGGGCCGCGACCTGCGCTTCGTGGTGGCCGGCGGAGTGGCGGCGAACGCGACGGTGCGGCGGCGGCTCACGGAGGCGGCGACCGCGCGCGGCTTCGCCTTCACCGCGCCGCCGCTCGCCTACTGCACCGATAACGCTGCGATGATCGCGCTGGCCGGCGCCGAGCGGCTGGCCGCGGGACTATCCGATTCGCTGGACGCGCCCGCCCGCCCGCGCTGGCCGCTGGACGAGGCCGCCGCGCGCGCCAGCCCGACCCACGTCCCCGGCCGCAAGGGCGCCAAGGCGTGAGGATCGGGGCGTGAAGCGGGCCGGGGTCATCGGCGGCGGCGCCTGGGGAACGGCGCTGGCCCAGGTCTGCGCCCGGGCCGGGCTGGAGACCGTGCTCTGGGCGCGCGAGCCGGAGGTGGTCGCCGCCGTCAACGCGCACCACGAGAACCGGCTGTTCCTGCCCGGCGTGGCGCTGGACGCCGGCGTGCGCGCCAGCCACGACTTCGTCGACCTGGCGCGCAGCGAGTTCGTGCTGGCGGTCGCCCCGGCGCAGCACCTGCGCGCGACGCTCGCCGCCTTCGCCGGGGCCATGCAGCCCGGCCTGCCGGTCGTGCTCTGCGCCAAGGGCATCGAGCAGGGCACGCTGAAGCTGATGACGCAGGTGCTGGCCGAGGCCGCCCCCGCCGCCCGCCCGGCGGTGCTCTCGGGCCCATCATTCGCCGGCGAGGTGGCGCGCGGCCTGCCCACCGCCATCACCCTGGCCTGCCCCGACGCCGAGCTCGGCTGGAGCCTGGCCGAGGCCATCGCGACGCCGGCCTTCCGGCCCTACCTCGCGGGCGACATGGTCGGCGCCGAGGCCGGCGGCGCAGTCAAGAACGTGCTGGCCATCGCCTGCGGCGTGGTCGAGGGCCGCGGCCTGGGGCGCAGCGCCCACGCCGCCCTGATCACCCGTGGCTTCTCCGAGCTGACCCGCATCGCCGTGGCGCTGGGCGGCGAGGCCGAGACCGTGGCGGGGCTCTGCGGCCTCGGCGACCTGGTGCTCACCTGCTCCAGCCCGCAGTCGCGCAACATGAGCGTCGGCCTGGCGCTCGGCCGCGGCGAAAGCCTGGAGGCGGCGCTCGCCGGCAAGCTGTCGGTGGCCGAGGGCGTGGCCGCGGCGCCGGCGGTGCGCGCGCTCGCCCGCAGCCTCGGCGTCGACGCCCCCATCTGCGAGGCCACCGCCGCCATCCTGGCGGGCGAGATCGGCGTCGACCAAGCCATCGAGGGCCTGCTCGCAAGACCGCTTCGGGAGGAAGGCTGAATGCCGCTGTTCGCGCTCGTCTGCATCGACAAGCCCAATTCGCTCGCTGTCCGGATGGGCGCGCGCGAGCGGCACCTCGCCTGGGCGAAGGACCAGCCGCTGAAGCTCGGCGGCCCGTTCCTCGACGAGAAGGGCGACATGGCCGGCTCGCTGATCATCATCGAGGTCGAGGATCTGGCCGCCGCCAGGGCGTTCAACGCCGCCGATCCCTACACCCAGGCGGGGCTCTGGGCCTCGGTGGACATCCGCCCGTTCCGGGTCACGATTGACAAGCTCTAGCGACAATCCGGCGCGGCCGCCGGCCGGCGTGCGGCTCTGCACGCTGGGGGACATCCCCGATCCGGGCGCCAAGGGCTTCCGCTTCCGCGCCGAGCGCTGGCTGTTCGCGGGCTTCGTGGTGCGCGCGGCCGATCTCGTGGCCGGCTACGTGGATTCCTGCCCGCACGCCGGCTGGCCGCTCGCCGCCCTCGACGACCGCTACCTGACCCGCGACGCCCGCCACATCCTCTGCTCGGGCCACGGGGCGCTGTTCGCGCTGAGCGGCGAGTGCGTCGCCGGGCCGTGCTTCGGCGAGCGGCTCCACCACTGGCCGGTGGCGGTGCGCGACGGCGCGGTGTGGACGGCTTGACCAATCGCCGAGATCGGTCATGGCCGGGCTTGTCCCGGCCATGACGTTTCGGGAACGCAATCAGCCGAACAGAGTCGCGATCTCCGCCCAGAGGTACGACACCTCCTGCAGGAGCGCGCCGCCCGGGCCGCGCTCGGAGCGCTCCGCCTCCGCCTCGCCGCCGAGGTGCTCGTAGAAGCCGCGGGCGTGGCGGTTCTCGGCAAGCACTGAGATCATCAGCGAACGCGCGCCCTGCGCCGCCAGCGCCCGCGCCGTCCCGATCATCAGCCGCTTGCCGAGCCCGAGGCCCTGCGCGCGCTTCAGGACGTAGAGCGTGGCGATCTCCGCCTCGCCGGACCGGGCGCGCCGCGAGGGGCCGCCCTGGGCATAGCCCAGCAGCCCGTCGGGCCCGGCGGCGGCCAGCGTCACCTCGTTCGGTCCCGGATAGGTGAGCGCGCGGCGGAAGCGGCGGGCGAAGTCGGCCTCGCTCATCCGCGCGAGATAGGCGTCGGGCAGGAGGCCGCGGTAGCTCTCGCGCCAGGAGGCCACGTGCACATGCGCCAGCGCCTCCGCGTCCGCCGGGCCTGCGGGCAGGATGAGGATCGAGACCGATGCTCCACGGGATTGCGGCATCCTTCCACAGCTTGGCGCTGTTCGCGGCAGGTTCAAGGGGCTGACCCGACTCGCATCGGCCGCTAGCTTGCCGGCCTCCGATGAACGCCCAGACCCCGCCCTCCGAGACGATCGACCCCGCCGCGGGCGCCTCGCCGGTGATGGCGCAGTTCTTCGAGGCCAAGGCGCGACAACCGGACGCGCTGGTCTTCTTCCGGATGGGCGACTTCTACGAGCTGTTCTTCGAAGACGCCCAGAAGGCGTCGGCGGCGCTGGGCATCACGCTCACCGCCCGCGGCCAGCATGGCGGCCAGCCGATCCCGATGTGCGGCGTGCCGGTGCATGCGGCGGAGGCCTACCTGGCCAAGCTGATCCGCGCCGGCTTCAAGGTCGCGGTCTGCGAGCAGCTGGAGGATCCCGCGGCCGCCAGGAAGCGCGGCTCCAAGTCCGTCGTCCGCCGCGACCTGGTCCGCGTGGTGACGCCCGGCACGCTGACCGAGGAAGGCCTGCTCGATGCGCGCGGCGCGAACCGGTTGGCGGCGATCGCCGTGCGGGCCGGTGGCGCGGCGGTGGCCAGCGTCGAGCTTTCCACCGGCGAGGTGGAATGCCTGGCGGTGCAGATCTCGGGCCTGGCCTCGGCGCTCGCGGCCCTGAGCCCGTCGGAGATCCTCGTGCCGGACCGTCTGTTCGCCGACGGGCAGGTTTCCGCGGCGCTGAAGGCGGCCGGCGGCTTCGTCCAGCCGGTCCCGCAGGCGCTCGCCGAGCCGGGGGCCAGCGAGGCGCGGCTGAAGCGGCTCTATGGCGTCGAGACGCTGGACAGCTTCGGCGGGCTTTCCGGCGCCGAGGTCTCGGCGCTCGGCCTGATCGCCGCGCATCTGGAGACCACCCAGGCCGGCAGGCTGCCGGCGCTCTCGCCGCCGCGCCGGATGGGCGAGGCCGACGTGATGGTCATCGACCCGGCGACCCGCGCCAGCCTGGAGATCGAGAAGACCACGGCCGGGAGCCGCGACGGCTCGCTGCTCTCGGCGATCGACCGCACGATGACCGCCCCGGGCGCCCGCCTGCTGGCGGCGCGGCTGGCGCGGCCCTTGCTGGATCCCGCTGCGATCGAGGCCCGCCTGGACGCCGTGGCCTGGTTCGTCGAGCACCGCGCCCAGCGCCAGCGCCTGCGCGAGGCGCTGAGGGGCCTGGGCGACATGGCGCGCGCGCTCTCGCGCCTGGCGCTCGGCCGCGGCGGCCCGCGCGACCTCGGGAGCCTGCGCGACGGCCTCACCATCGGCGAGGCGATCACCGCCCTGTTCGCGAGCCTGCGCGATCCGCTGGTGCAGCCGCCGGAGGAGATCGCCCAGGCGCTGCGGGCCCTGAATCCGGCGCTGCACGCGGACCTGGCGGGGTTCCGCGAGCTGCTGCGCGAGGGCCTGGGACCCGAGCTGCCGGCGCTGGCCCGCGACGGCGGCTTCGTGGCGCCCGGCGTCCGCCCGGAGCTCGACGAGGCGCGGGCCCTGCGCGACGACAGCCGGCGTGTGATCCTGTCCCTGGAGGCGCGGCTCGCGGCCGAGACCGGCGTCGGCCTGAAGATCCGCCACAACGCGGTGCTCGGCTATTTCGTGGAGACCACCGCCAAGGCCGCCGAGCCGCTGCTTCGGCCGCCGCTGAACGGCGCCTTCATCCACCGCCAGACTCTTGCCAACCAGGTGCGCTTCACGACCGTCGAGCTCGCCGCGCTGGACGCGAAGATCGCCCAGGCCGCCGAGCGGGCGCTCGCCATCGAGGTGGAGACCTTCGAGGCCTGGCGCGAGGCGGCGATCGGCGTGGCGGCCGGCGTCCAGGCCGCCGCCGAAGCCGCGGCGCGGCTGGACGTGGCGTCGGGACTCGCGGAATGGGCCGAGGAGGCGGGCGCGAGCCGGCCTGTGGTCGACCGCTCCACGGCTTTCGAGGCGGAGTCGGCGCGGCATCCGGTGGTGGAGGCGGCGGTGAAGCGGGCCGGCGAGCCCTTCACCCCGAACGACTGCCGGCTGGACGGCGCGGGCGCGGGCGGGCCGCGGCTGGCGATCGTCACCGGCCCGAACATGGCCGGCAAGTCGACCTTCCTGCGCCAGAACGCGCTCCTGGCCGTGCTCGCCCAGGCGGGCTCGTTCGTGCCGGCCAGGCGCCTGCGGCTGGGCGTGGTGGACCGGCTGTTCAGCCGCGTCGGCGCGGGCGACGACCTGGCGCGCGGCCGCTCCACCTTCATGGCCGAGATGATCGAGACCGCCGCGATCCTGACCCAGGCGACGCCGCGCAGCCTGGTGATCCTCGACGAGATCGGGCGAGGCACGGCGACCTACGACGGCCTCGCCATCGCCTGGGCCTGCGCCGAGGCGCTGCATGAGGTGAACCGGTGCCGGGCGCTGTTCGCCACCCACTACCACGAGCTCGCCACGCTTGAGGACCGGCTGGCGCACGTCGCCAACCTGTCGCTGAAGGCCCGCGAGTGGAACGGCGAGCTGATCTTCCTGCACGAGGCCGGGCCCGGCCCCGCCGATCGGTCCTACGGCGTGCAGGTGGCCAAGCTGGCGGGCGTCCCGCCGGCGGTGGTCGCCCGCGCCAAGGCGGTGCTGGAGCGGCTGGAGCGCGAGGCCGGCGCGCCGGCGCACCTGGAGGACCTGCCGCTGTTCGCCGCGGTGGCCGAACCCGCGGCGAGCCATGGCCCGAGCCCGGTCGAGGCGGCGCTCCAGGCGCTCGATCCCGACGGCATGAGCCCGCGCGAGGCGATGGACGCGCTTTACAAGCTGAAGGGCCTCCTGGCCGGATAGCATGGCCCTGCCCGACGTGATCTTCCTCAACGGCTCGTCCTCGGCGGGCAAGACCTCGCTGGCCAAGGCGCTGCAGGCGAAGCTGCCCGAGCCCTATCTGCACTTCGGCGTCGACGACCTGTTCCCCTGGCTGCCGCCGCAGTGGGACGGAACGGCCGAGGGCTTCCAGCTGGTCCCCTTGTCGAACGGCGAGATGCCCATCGTGGTGGGCCTCGAGGGCCGGCGCGTGATGCGCGCCTGGCGCCGCATGCTGCGGACCGCCGCCGACGAGGGGCTGAAGTTCATCGTCGACGAGGTGATGATCACCGAGGGCGCGCTCGACGAATGGATCGGGGCGCTCGCGGGCCTCGACGTGTTCTTCGTGGGCGTCCGCTGTGAGCTCGGCGAGATGCAGCGACGCGAGGCGGCGCGCGGCGACCGCGGCGCGGGCCAGGCGCTCTGGCAGCACGCGCGGGTGCACGTCCATGGCCCGTACGACCTCGAGGTCGACACGACGGCGACGTCGTCCGAAGCCTGCGCGGAAGCGATCCTGGAGGCGCTCGCCCATCGGCCGCGGCCCTCGGTGTTCGAGCGGCTGGCGCAGGCGGACGCCTCCTGATGCGCCTGCAGGCGCTGATGGTCGACGTCGACGGGGTGATCGTGATCCCGCGCGCCGGCGGCTGGGCGGCGGACCTGGAGCGCGACCTCGGCCTCTCGGTGGCGGTGATGCAGCGGCAGTTCTTCCAGCCGCACTGGGCCGACGTGGTGCTGGGCCGCGCGGGCCTGCACGAGCGCCTGGGGCCGGTGCTGGCCGAGCACGCGCCGCACCTGACCAGCGAAGACCTCGCCGCCTACTGGTTCGAAAATGACGCCGCGCTCGACCACGGCCTGCTGGATCAGCTCGCCGCGCTCAGGGCCGCGGGCCTGCCGATCCATCTGGCCACCGTCCAGGAGCACCTGCGCGCCGAGCACCTGTGGACGACGCTCGGCCTGCGTGAGCGCTTCGACGGCATCCACTATTCGGCCGACTACGGCTGCGGCAAGCCGGACCTCGCCTTCCTCGAGGCGGTGGCGCGGCGCACCGGCCACGCCCCGGCCGGGCTCCTGCTGCTCGACGACAAGTTCGCCAATGTGCAGGCGGCGCGGGCGGCGGGCTGGCTGGGCGCGCTGTGGGACGGAACCGAGCGCCTGGAGGCGGTGCTGGCCCGCGAGGGGGTCGAGCTGCCGTAGCGCTCAGCGGCCGCGCTCGATCCAGAGGCGGCGGCCCGGATAGTCGATCACCAGCCGGCCATGGCCGAACAGGTTGGCGCCCAGCACGCCATCCACTTCGGTCCCGGCTTCCTCGGCGACCGGGCCGAGGATGTCGGTGACCACGAGGTCGGCGGCCGGCCAGGCGTTGTCGCCGACCTGCAGCCTCGTCCGCGCCGCGCGGCCGCGGGAGCGGGTTCCGCCGGCGCCGCCGAAGGTGACGTAGCGGCCCGCGCGGCTCACGCCGGCCCGCCGCGCCGCCTCCGGGGAGACCAGGGTGAGCACCGCGCCGGTGTCGACCACCATGCGGAACGGGCCGCGCCCGTCGATGGTCGCCGAGACCAGGCTCAGGGGACGCTTGGGGGCGATCTCCATGGGCAGCGCCGCTTGCGCCGGCCCCGGCGGCGCGTCGAAGTCGACCTCGCGGGTCCGGTAGTCGACGCTGACCACGCGGGAGAGGGCGAAGACCTGGCCCACCACTGCGTCCACGCGGCCGGGCACCTGGGCGGAGACCTTGTCGACCGCCTGGGAAACGCCTGTCGAGACGCCGGCGAGCGCGATCGGCCCCAGCCGGAAGTCGGGCATCCGGGCCGGCGAGAAGCGCGCCGGCGCGCCGCCCGCCGTGCCGCGGATCACCACCTCGGGCTCGCCTGTCGGCCGCGCTTCGGCGGCGGCGGCTACGCGAGGGCCGACGATGACGATGAACGGCGTGGCGTCGCCGGTGTCGAACATCACCCGCAGCGGACGGCGGCCGTGCTCGGCGGCGCCGGCGAGCATCACGAACGGCGCCTCGGCGGCGGGGACCTGGAACGGAAGCGGGCTCAACTCGCCGGGCAGGCGCCGGCGGGGTGCGGACCGGCCTGGGCCGCCGGCGACCAGGCGCCCAGCACGACCACCGCCGAGCCGTGCTCGGAGGCGGCGGGCGCGCAGGCCGAGGCGCCGGCGAACCGCTGCGCCTGGGCCATCTCGTCGGGCTTCATGTGCGGCGCGATCTGCCCGAGGATCTGCTGGGCGTCGTGCCTGGAAGCCTGATCGGCGCTCGGATTGGCGCCGGCCGCGGCCGTCCAGACGTAGGCCGCGACCAGGTCGCGGGGCGCGAGCTTGCCTTCCGCGTAGGCGACCCCGAGCCGCAGTTGCGCCTGGGCGTCGCCGCCCTGGGCGAGGTTGCGGAGGTTCGCGAGCACGACCTGCGCCGGAGTGGCCTCGGACACCGTCCACGGCGGGCCGGCGGCGGCCAGCGAACGGGCGCCGGAAAGATCGAGCGTGAACGGCTCCAGGTGCAGGTGCGCGCCCTGGCTCCCATGCGCGCCCTCGGCGAAGATCCGCCGGAACGGCGCGCCGGAGTGGCGGAGCCGCTCGGCGGCGGTGTCGACCGCCATGCCCTCGACGACCGCATCGTAGGCGCCCGGCGCGCCGGGCCGCCCGCGCGAGTGCTGCGAGATCGCGCCCGGGCGCACGGTGAGCGCGCCCTCGGCCCTGAGCTCGGCCTCGCGCGCGGGCGTCCGGTAGCCGCCGGTCTCGCGCCACTTGCCCGGCCCGAACACCGAATCCATCACCGCCTTGAAGCGCACCTGGGTGGTGGCGGGCGCGGCGGCGGGCGGGTGGATCCGGCGCAGCGGAACGGCGTCCTGCGCGCCGGCCGAGCCGGCCACGGCGGCGAACGCAACGGCGGTGATCAAGGCGGTTCTCATGAGCGCCCCCCGGCCCGGCGACGCCGCAAGAAGAGCGCGAAACGGCCGCGCCGACAACCGTGGCGGACTGGCGCGCGGCGCCCCCGACGAAGACGCCCTGCGCCCGGGCGCGAACTCGCCTATATCTGCTCCCCATGCCGCCCCGCCTTCGGCCGACCCGCATCGAGCACGTCGTCGACGGCGTGCGCCTGCGCGCCCAACTGTCCGCAGCGGCCCTGGAGCACCTCGGGAACGAGGCCGAGCAGCGCAGGGCGGCGCTGAAGATCCTCAAGGACGCGCTGTTCCGCGGCCGGATGATCGCCAAGGAGCGGCTGGAGAACGGCGCCGGCGGCATCGAGACGGCGCGGCTGCTCTCGGCCGTCACCGACGAGGTGGTTTCGGCGCTCTACGACTTCACGACGGTGCACGTGTTCCGGGCGCGCAATCCGACCGAGGGCGAACGGCTGGCGCTGGTGGCGGTGGGCGGCTACGGGCGCGGCACGCTGGCGCCGTTCTCCGACATCGATCTGCAGTTCCTCAGGCCGTACAAGCAGACCGCCCACGTGGAGAGCGTGATCGAGTTCATGCTCTACGCGCTGTGGGATCTGGGCTTCAAGGTCGGCCACGCCTCGCGCACGATCGAGGAGTGCGTCAGGCTGGCCCGCGAGGATTTCACCATCCGCACCTCGTTGCTCGAGGCGCGCCGGCTGACCGGCGACGAAGACCTGGCAGGCGGCCTGGTCAAGCGCTTCCAGACCGAGGTGGTGAAGGGCACGGGAGCCGAGTTCGTCGCCGCCAAGCTGCGCGAGCGGGACGAGCGGCATGCGCGGGCCGGCGCCTCGCGCTATCTGGTCGAGCCGAACGTCAAGGAGGGCAAGGGGGGCCTGCGCGACCTCAATACCCTGTTCTGGATCGCCCAGTACCTGCATCCCGGCGAGCCGATCGAGAAGGTGATGCAGCTCGAGATGTTCACCGGCCGGGAGGTCAGGACCTTCATCCGCGCCTTCGATTTCCTGTGGGCGGTGCGCAG
>NZ_DATIMC010000009.1:0-12835 GCF_035475775.1 Phenylobacterium sp.
CGCCGGCGACCAGTCCGGCCGGTAGTAGACCTCGCCGCCCACCTGCGAGACGCCGCGGCCGTTCAGCAGGCTCGTCGAGCCCACCGTGCCGTTCTGGCCATAGAAGACCGAGGCGTAGGCGCCCCAGCGGCGGGTCAGCTCAGCGACCTCGCGGCGGACCTGCAGCGTGGTCTGCGCGGGCAGCGACATCTGGCCGGCGCGCACGGCGGCGAGGCCATGCTCGAAGTCGCGCGCCGCGGCGCTCTTGCGGCCCAGCCGCTCGGCGCTGAACGCCGCGTCGAACCACATCGAGGGCTTCATCTGGCCCTTGCGTTCCGCCTGGGCGAACAAGTCCTGGGCGCGCGCGTCGAGGCCCAGGCTTGCGGCGAGCTCCGCCGTCTCGTCGGGGTCCGCGCCGACCAGCCAGCCCGCCTTGTCGGCCGCGAGGAAGGCGGCGCGCGCCTCCTCCGTCCGCCCCAGCTTGGCCAGCGAGTAGATGCGGCCGCGCTCCATGGCGCCCCGCTCCTGATCGGTGGTCGCGGCCGCGCGGGCGATCTGGAACGCCTCCAGCGCGCTGGTCGTCTGGCCGAGCGCGTTCAGGGCGTAGGCGCGGCGCGACTGGACGGCGTAGGAGCGCTCCTGCGCCACGGGCGCGAGCGCCTGCAGGACCGCGGCCTGGTCGCCGGCCGCGGCCCAGAGGTCGGCGAGCGTCAGGCGGATGTCGTGCGCCTGCTCGGGCGAAAGCCCGGTCAGGCTGAGCGCGGTGGCGAAGAACTCGCGCGCGTGGGCCTTGTCGCCCGCCTGCTGGGTCATGTAGCCGCGTTGCGCGCTGAGCTGCGCGTCCGCGCCGAACCTCGCCTCGTAGGCGGCGGCCTCGCGATCGGCGTCCGCGGTCCGGCCGAGCCGGCCCAGCACCGAGATCAGCAGCAGCCGGTAGGCCTTGTTGCGCGGCTCGAGATCCACGGCGGTCCGCGCCTGGCGCTCGGCCTCGGCGAGGTCGCCGCGCGCCGCAGCCTTGTAGGCGGCGTCGCCGGCCGCATAGCCGGGGCCGGCCGGCGTCGCCGCATCGGACGGCGCGTCCGGAGCCGCCGCAAGCGCCGGCGCCCCCAGGCCTGCCAGGGCCAAGGCCGTGGCGGCCCCCAAGATCCGAGGCCTCATCTCACCGCTCCTAGGCCGCGACGGCCGTCTTCTGCACGGCGATGGCGTCGGCCAGAGCCTCGCGCGTGATCACCCCCAGATTGACCAGCAGATCGCCGATTCGGCCATGCCGTTCCGGCTGATAGCTCCGGAGCGCGTCTTCGAAGGCTTCGCGGCGGACGTGGCCGCGGTCGATCAGGATATCGCCCAGGAGCGGCTTGGGCGTGGGCTGGTCGAGCGCGTCGGCCTCGCCGCGCATCAGCCGGAGGCCCGCCGCCAGCTCGCTCTCGCGGACGATCTTCTGGACCGGCGGCTTGGCGGCCTGGGCGGTCATCTCCTTGAGCTCGTCGTCGGTGAGCGGACCGGAGACCGCCAGCACGACGGCGCCGGAGGCGTCGCGGCCGATCGGCAGCGCCCGGGCGCGGATGGCCAGGCTCTCAGGGATCAGCCCCCGTCCGCCGGCGACCGCCTCGGCCGACAGCTGGGCGCGCGCCAGGCCGGATTGGGTGGCGATCGCCTCGGCGAGCGTTTCCTCGTCCAGCCAGCCCTTGGCCATCAGAATGCGGCCGAGCGGCCGGCGGGTGGCCGCCTGCTCGGCGAGCGCGGCCTCGAGGTCCGCCGGGCGCACGGCTTCCCAGCTGGTGAGGATCTCGCCCAGCGGACGGCGGTCGCGCTCCAGGGTCGAGTCCGTCGGGAAGTGGTGCATGGTCTTGTCCCAGGCGATCGGCGTGCCGAACATCAGGCTGCCGGCGAACAGCCGGATCGCGCGCGCCGTGGCCCAGCAGTTCACGAAGGTGCCCACCACCATGCGCGGGATCGACAAGAGCGCGTGCTGCCAGCCGTAGAGGCGGTTGACGAAGTAGAGCCGCTGACTGATCCGCAGAAGGACCGAGGCGCCGTTCAGGATCAGCAGGCCCGCGAACAGCGGGCCCGCCGGATAGAGCGGCGGCATGGGGCGGCCGAACAGCAGCGAGACCCCGATCGCCAGCCCAAGGACGTTGAGCAGAAGGGCGTAGGAGAGGATCGACAGCGTCGGGGTGATCAGCGCCTTGCGATCGCGCATCATGAAGTAGTTGGCCTTGAACGACCGCGACCAGCCGAGCTGCTGCCAGCCCTGCAGGGCGATGCCGAGGATCCAGCGGGCCTTCTGGCGATAGGAGGTGCGGAAGGTGTTGGGGAAGAACTCGCGCACGCAGAGCGGCATGCGCAGGGGAACCGTCGTCTCGCCGCCGAACAGGCCGCGCCGCTTGACCCTGAACTCGACGGGGAAGTGGGCGATGATCGAGCTCAGGCCCCGCTCCATCAGCCGCGCGCCGATGTCGTAGTCCTCCGTCAGGGTGGCGGTGTTGAACGGCTGGTCGCCGGTCTCGCACAGGGTGGCGATGGCGCGGCGGGAGAAGCAGGTGCCGACCCCGGCCGAGGGCACGGCCCCGGCCAGCGACTCGCGGACCACCAGGTCCTTGGCGTGCCATTCGGCGAACTCGTCCATGTAGGTGCCGGCCACCCATTCGGTGAACCCGCGCTCCAGCGAGACCACCGGCAGCTGGATCAGGTCCTTGCGCGGCAGGAGGTAGTTGAAGAACCGCAGCTCGACGGGATGCAGCACGTCCTCGCAGTCGTGCAGGATGAAGCCGGCGAACTCCTGGCCGCTCTCCTCCTCATGCTTGAGCGCGGTCTCGACGATGGCGTTCAGGCAGTCGGCCTTGCAGGTCGGCCCGCCGTGCGGGACCTCCACGCGCACCACCCGCTTGTGCCGCCGGCGCACGCGTTCGACCTCGCGGATCGTGTCCGGGTCGTTCGGATAAGTCCCGACGAAGATCACGTAGTTGTCGTAGTCCAGGGTCGCGATGGTGTTGGCGAGCATTGGGGCGATCACGTCGTCCTCGCGCCAGGCCGGCACCATGATGGCGATCGGCTGTTCGGGGACCTGGTAGAGCGCCGCCTCGCTGAGCGGCTTGTGGCGCGGCTTGACGAACAGGCGCCGGTAGGCCGTGCGCAGCCAGAACCAGGCGTCGACGAACATGTCGTCGAGCGAGGAGAAGCCGATCATCACCGCCACGATCAGCGCCGCCCAGCGGCAGATCGCGGCGTAGGTCTCGAGGGGCGCGGACGAGGCCGCGGCGAGCGCATGGATCACGGGGAGCTCCTCAGGCGCGCAGGCGCATGGGGGTGGGCGGGATCGCGAATTCCTCGACCGGTTCGCCGCACACCGAGGCGACGATGCGCTGCGCGGCGAGGCCGTCGCCGTAGGGGTTGCGGCGCGCGGCGAAGGCCGCCCGCTCATCCGCGTCGTCGAGCAGGTCGCCGACCGCGGCGACGATCCGGGCCGAGCTCGTGCCGACCAGCACCGCGGTGCCGGCCTCCACCGCTTCCGGCCGCTCGGTGACGTCGCGCATGACCAGCACCGGCTTGCCGAGCGCCGGCGCCTCCTCCTGGATGCCGCCCGAATCGGTGAGGATGACGTCGGCCCGCTGCATCAGGCGCACGAACGGCAGATATTCCTGCGGGCCGATCAGCCGGACGTTGGCGAGGCCGCCGAGCCTGGCGTGCACCGGCCCCTTGACCTTCGGATTGAGGTGGACGGGAAAGACGATCTCCACGTCCTCGCGGGAGGCCAGCGTCGCCAGGGCCTGGCAGATGTTGTCGAGCCCGTCGCCGTGGTTCTCGCGGCGATGGCCGGTGACCAGCACCAGCTTGCGGCCCTCCATCGCGCGCGGCAGGGCCGCGTCGAGCGAGCGGGCGAGGTCCGGATGCTTCTCGAGCATGTCCTCGATGTGCTTGAGCGCGTCGATCACGGTGTTGCCGGTGACCAGGATACGGCCCTCCAGCCGCTCGGCGGCGAGGTTTTCCTTCGACCGCTCGGTCGGGGCGAACAGGTCGGCGCTGACCAGGTCGATGGCGCGGCGGTTCATCTCCTCCGGCCACGGCTGGGCGAGGTTGTAGGTCCGCAGGCCGGCTTCCACGTGACCCACCGGCACGCCGCGATGGAAGGCGGCGAGCGCGCCGGCAAGTCCGGTGGTCGTATCGCCGTGGACCAGGACCTGGTCGGGCTTCACCGCCTCGATCACCGGGTCCAGGGCGGCCACCATGCGGGCCAGCAGCGGATTGAGGCCCTGGCCCGGCGACATGGCGTCGAGGTCGTAGTCGGGCAGGATGCCGAACAGCTCCAGGACCTGGTCGAGCATCTCGCGATGCTGCGCGGTCACGCAAACCTGGGAGATCACGCCCTCACGCCGGCGCAGCGCGCGCACCACAGGCGCCATCTTGATGGCCTCCGGCCTCGTGCCGAAGACGGTCAGAACCTTCACCACCACCACACCCGCGTTCTTATCGGCGAGCCTGATGGCCCGCGCTTAGCCAAGGTTTGGCATGGCGGTCGTGATGAATCGGTTAACTGACCTCCAGGAATTCAAACAGCAATACTGTTGCATCGCATCACGATGCTAGTCTGTACTTCAACTTGTCTTCAGACGACTGTGCGATCGCGGACCGGACGAGGGGAGAGGAGTTCGTCCGGCCCGCTACGCCGTCATGACCCTGAGCGGGCCAAGTGCGGCGCCCCAGAATGGCGCACTGGGGCGACCGCCGGAGGGGCGTTTCAAGATCGGCGCCGAGACGCCTCGCGCGCGTCGGCGGATGCGACACCAAGGCCGGATTGGCCGCGCGGCAACTGTTGGTTCACGCCCGGGCCTTATGGTAACCGCCCAAAGGAGCCGCCATGCCGCCGATCGTGCAAGCCCTCGTCGTCGCCGCCTTCCCCGCGCTGGTCATCGTCGCGGCGCTGCGCGACGCCATCAGCTACACGATCCCGAACTGGATCTCGCTGGCCCTCATCGGGCTCTTCGCTGTGGCCGTCCCGGTGCTCGGACTGAGCCCCGGCGATATCGGCCTGCACCTCGCGGTCGCCGCTGCGGCGCTGGTGCTCGGTTTCACCATGTTCGTGTTCCACTGGATCGGCGGCGGCGACGCCAAGCTGTTCGCCGCCGGGGCGCTGTGGCTGGGGTGGCCGGCGGCCGGATCCTACGCCGTCCTGACCAGCCTCGCCGGCGGGGCGCTGGTGCTCGCCATCGTCGGTCTTCGCTCGCCCTATCTTCGCGCCTTCCTGGTCAGCTCTCCGGCCTGGCTGAACCGCCTGGCGGAGCCGGGCGAGGACATTCCCTACGGCCTGGCCATCGCGGCCGGCGCGCTGATGGCCTTCCCGGCCTCCAGCCTGGTGAAGCCGTTCCTGGCGCTCTGAGGCGGGCGGTCGACAGGCTAGACGCATGATCTCGATGCGCGCTCCGGGCATGCTGGCGGCATGGACGCGATGATTCGCACCGACGGCGCGACCAAGGACGTCGCCTTCCTCTCCCACGCAGGCGCGCGTGAGCGCTCGGCCGGGCGGGTGGCCCTGTTCCTCGTCCTGGGCGTGCTGGCCGCGGGCGTCGCCGGCCTGCTCGCCGGGCTGGCGGTGACCCTCGCCTTCGCCATGGCCCGGGCGGGCGGGCGTCCGCAGGCCGTGGTCGACGCGCTCACCGCACTGACCGAAAGCGCCCGTTCCGGACGATCGCTGCTGAGCTACGGCTACGAGATGGCCGTGGCGGGGATATCCTCGATCGCCGCGGCCGGCGCGGCGCTGGCGCTCGCCGCCCGGATCTTCGCCCGGCCGATCCGCTCCTTCCTGACCGCCGCCCCCCGCTTCCGCTGGCGCGTCGTGGGCGCGGGTTTCGCGGTGGGCTTTCCGCTGGTCGCGGCCGCCTTCGTCGCCGAGCGCCTGTTCGCCCCCGCCCCGCTCGCAGCGCCGATCCTCATGCCCGGGGCCGATCTGGCCGCGCGCGCGGGCTATGCGCTGATCGCCGCCGTCTGCCTGTACCTGGCCGCCTTCGCCGAGGAGGCGCTGTTCCGCGGCTGGCTGCTGCAGCAGACCGCCGCCTGGACGCGAAATCTCGTCGTCATCCTGGCGGTCAACGGCGCGGTCTTCTCGCTCGCCCACTTCGACCCGAACCCGGCGAGCCTGCTGGTCCGCGCGGTGATGGGCGCGGGCTGGGCGTGGATCGCGCTGCGCACCTCGGGCGTGGAGTTCACCACCGGCGCGCACCTGGCCAACAACCTGTTCGTCGCCCTGTTCGTCATGCCGGTGAGCTTCGCGGCGCCGAAGGCCGAGCCGTTCGACTACCGCCCGGCCCTGATCGAGCTCGCCATGGTGCTGATCCTGGCCGGCGCGGTGGAGCTCTGGCTGCGGCGGCGGGCGCGGACTGAATCCGCACCGGCCTGACCAGGGCAGATCTGGCAGGCCGTGCGCTCGCCTGAGCCAAGCTGAGACGGGATCGACGCCGACACGCTGGTCGGCATGTCGGTCACAGAAATCAATACCGGCCGGATGCAGTTTGACTGATCGCACTGCGATCTTTATTTGGCGATGTCATGATTTCGTGATCCGGGCGGTCGATAAGGCCGGATGTGCAACCCCGGACGACAGAAACGCCGAAGTTATAAAACTCGCATAACCCAATTTTTACCACCAGATGTGTTCACGCGTGGCGCGAACACCAGAGATTGATCCTTCATTTGAATCAGTTAATTTAAGTTGCTTGTGGATAAAACTGGGGATATCTCTGCATACACGGGATTTGCTTATGTGCCGCGTGCGTGTCAGTGGCGCAGGCCGCAAGATCAAGTGGCCTACATCTAGGCGGTAACCGATTCTCGAGGGGCCGAATGCTGTCCCTCGTCCAGGGTTCATCTTGTGCCAATTGTCGGCGGCGCCGAGACAGCGCCGGCGCAACACTGCCGCGGCGCGCCGCGGCGGCGGCGCGGATCGCCCCGGAGGTTCCGGCGCCGCCCACATCCGCGATCCCGCTCACGCCCCGGACGGGGGCTGGCTGTGGGGACGGAACATGACGATCACGATCAATGGCGACCTGGTGCTCGACGAGGCTCCCGGTGTGGATGCTGCGTCCATCGACGACGATCTCGCCTGGGCGACGTTCCAGACCGCCTTGAGCAGCAGCCTCTACACGCACCTGTTCGGAACCGGCGGGAGCAACCTTGGCCTGCCGGCGAATACAGGCAGCACCACGTTTCCGCAGGTCGCGACGCAGAGCGGCTTCATCTCGCTGGACACCGACGTCGACAGCCTGACGCTGACCACCAAGGACAACCTCAACAACTTCGTTTCGTTCGCGGGCCTCGACAGCGGACTGACCGACCTGGCCGGCCACAAGATCTTCCTCTACGGCGACAGCGGCGACCACGTGGTGCTCGGCCGGGTGTCGACCGGCGGGTCGGCGGACCCGAACGGCGCGGTGGCGGTCGCCATCGTGCTCGACGACCAGATGGCCGGGGCCCAGGTTCACTCGGCCAACCTCTACAGCCTGCAGTTCATGGCGCTGAAGAACCCTGACGGCAGCAACGTCGACGACCTCGACCCGCTGAACCTGGCGGGCGCCAACATGTACCTGAACTCGGCGCTCACCTCCCAGACGAGCTTCAGCGATTTCTCGGCCGTGCCGT
The DNA here is from genome assembly GCF_035475775.1 of Phenylobacterium sp. Taxonomy (GTDB): domain Bacteria; phylum Pseudomonadota; class Alphaproteobacteria; order Caulobacterales; family Caulobacteraceae; genus Phenylobacterium. Next base: position 7,609 of record NZ_DATIMC010000009.1, read on the forward strand.
CGGGACAGGACAACTGGGTGATCATCCAGCCGACCGGCGAGGGGCCCACCGACCCGGATATCCTGGTCACCGGCCTGCTCTCTTCGAGCACGGTCAACGTCAGCACCACGGGCCTGGGGATGAACTCCCAGGCCGTGGACAAGGGCGAGCTGCTGCGATTCGACTTCGTGGACGGCGGCCTGACGCCGCTCACCAACACGATCGTCCACTCCGATTCCAACATCAGCTACGCCAATCACCACAGCGGCAACGGCGGCGGCTTCTCGCTCACCCAGACCAGCCCGAACAAGGCCGCCGTCAGCACCCTGGTGCACGCCTATTCCGTGCCCGACGACTACACGCCCTCGACCTTCAAGAGCCATCTCGACGAGCAGACCTCGGTCAACATCAGCGGCGTGCGGGTGTTCAACGCCGCCGGCGTGCTGCAACTGGACGACGAGGGCGTGGCCGGACCGCTGAGCGGCAACGGCGTCACCATCAACCTGGACGGCGACACCGCGCAGATCGATGGCCTGAAGGTCGGCTACACCGTCGATTTCAGCACCACCTCCGACATGAACCGGTTCACGGTCGCCAACGACTCCAGCGCGAAAGCCGGCTTCGACCTCGGCGCCATCTATCTGACCAACACCCAGGTCAGCACCGACCACCCGGAGATCGGCTCGCATCTGATCTTCGAGGACGACGGCCCCAGCATCACGGCGCCGGGCACATTGCCGTCGCTCACCGTCGACGAGACGACGCTCAGCACCGACGACAGCCACAGCTTCGCCGGCGTGTTCACCGCACTGGGCGGCGCCGACGGCGTCGCCTCCACCACCTACGCGCTGAGCGCCACCGCAGGCCCCTCGGGCCTGGTCGACACGGCGAGCGGGCACAACGTGGTGCTTTCGGTCAGCGGGGGCGTCGTGCAAGGCCGCACGGACGATGCCGACCACTTCCTTGTCTTCCAGGTCAGCGTCGACGGCTCGGGGGTGGTCACCCTCGACCAGCAGCGCGCCGTCGCCCACCCCACCGCGGGGAGCACGATCGCGGCGACCGACGAGTCCATCTCGCTGTCGGCGGCGGATCTGATCAAGCTGACCGCCACAGTCACCGACGGCGACGGCGACACCGCCTCAGCGGTCGCCAACATCGGCCAGCAGCTGAATTTCAAGGACGACGGGCCCAGCATCACCGGCGACGCCACGGGTCTCAGCCTCACCGTCGACGAGACCGCCCTCTCCACCGACGCCACGGTGAGCTTCGCGGGCGCGTTCACGCCGCACGGCGGCGCCGACGGCCTGGCCTCGACCACCTATGCGCTCGGCGCCACCGCAGGCGCCTCCGGCCTGGTGGACACGGCGACCGGCCACAATGTGGTGCTCTCGGTCAACGGCAGCGGCGTCGTGGAAGGCCGGACCGACGACGCCGGCCATCTCCTCGTCTTCACCGTCAGCGTCGCCAGCAACGGCGACGTCACCCTCGACCAGCTGCGCGCCATCGTCCACCCGACCGGCGGCGCCTCGTCCTACGACGAGACCACCACACTGTCCGGGGCCAGCTTGGTGACCCTCACCGCCACCGCCACGGACGGCGACGGCGATACGGCCGCCGCAACGGTCAACATCGGCCAGAAGCTGGTCTTCCATGACGATGGCCCGAGCGCCTTCACGCCCGTGGCGATCGTCGTCGCCGACGCCGTGCAGGACCAGCCCGGGGAAGGCGCCACCAAGGACCTGACCGGCGACGGTGGCACGGTCGAGGCGAACCACGTCGGAGCCGACGGCTACAAGTCGCTGGTGTTCTCGGGGACCGACGGCTCGACCCTGATGGGGACGCTCGGAACCGACACGACGACGGCGCCCCTGACGGCGCACGCCCAGGACGTCCTGCTCTCCGGCTTCGGCGGCGCCACTCTGACCGGCTACACCGAGGAGAACGGCACAGCCGGCTATCAATCGGGCGCGGGCGGGGACAAGGCGATCTTCACGATCACCCTCAATCCGGGCGCCGACACCTACACTTTCGCCATGCTGGACCAGATCGACAACCACGCCAGCGCGCTGAACGTGAACTTCGCCGGCCAGAAGCAGACCGGCTACGAGTTCCTGACGCTGGACAATCCGCAGGCCGCCGACTCCGACGGCGACTTCATGTTCACCGGCATGATGCGCGGCGCGGACGGTGTCAGCATCCTCAACGCTCCGGGGCCGAGCGCGAAAATCGCGGTCAGCTCGAGCGGCATCGGGGTGGGCAGCCAGAGCGTCGACGTGCACGACGGAGTCTATATCGACTTCGTCGACGGCGCGCCGCTGACCCCCAACGGCCAGACCCCGATCAGCGCCATCAGCTTCGGCGGCGCATTCAGCCATACCAGCGTCAACAATGCGGGCATCGGCATCAGCCAGCTGAAGCCCAACACCACCACCAACATCGACATGCGGCTCAGCGCCTACGACGAGCATGTCACCGCCGCCACCACCTCGGCGAACATCACCAACGATGCGACCAAGCCGATCACCCAGGTGACCGTCATCGCGCCGGACGACACGGCGGGCGCGCCCGATCGGTTCACCTTCTCCGCCGACGGCAGCCACACGCTCGAGGGCCGCGCGATCAGCGTCGACTTCGCCCCGGCCGGGGCGCCCGACGCCAACTACGTCGACGTCCACAACATGGGCGTCGGCTACACCGTGCTGGTTTCGACCGCCGACGGGTTCGAGCGGCTGCTGGTCGAGAACGCCGGGACCGCCAACCAGGGGTTCGACATCTCCGGCGTGCGGATCGAGCAGTTCAACGGCGGCGATCAGGTCCACTTCAGCGTCCCGACGGTCGTCTCGGACGGCGACAACGACACGGCGCTGGGGACCATCGCCGTCACCCTGACGGCGCCGGACATCATCCTGGCCTGAGCGGCCGGGCTGCGCCGGCACGTGCGCGCGGGGCGCTCCGATTTCCGCCGGCGAGCGTTCGCCCGTCGCACGAGCGGGATTGACGGCGGTCGCAAGTTGTACCTGAGTAAACGCCGTTAAGTCTGCAGATGGCGGCGAATAGGCGTTCCGCCGGTTTGTTCGTCATTTATGTAAATTTTATGCGGAGTTCTTTGGGGGCGACGCCCGTTACGACGCCGTCATCTTGCCCGGCTCCTGTGCGCCGGACCTTTTCCCGCCCCAGCACGGGGCGAGCGGCAGTCAGCCGGGCGTGCCTGGACCCATATTTCCTGGAGGGGCTTCGATGAGCACCAATCGCAAGTACTTCGGATCCGCAGCGCCGGCCCTGGCGGCCGTGCTGGCGGCGTTCGCCGTGACGGCAACCCTGGCGAGCGCCACCGCCGCCAAGGCCAGCAGCACGGTGTTCGCAACCGGGCTGGACAATCCGCGGGGCCTGAAATTCGGCCCTGACGGCTTCCTCTATGTCGCCGAAGGCGGTGCGGGCGGATCGACCTCCACCGTGGGCGATTGCACGCAGGTGCCGCCACCGGTCGGTCCCTACCTCGGCAGCCCGACGGGGGGCCGCATCACCAAGATCGACACCGAGGGCAACAAGACGGTGGTGATCGAAACCTTCCCCTCGAGCCAGACCCAGCCCGCGCCGGCGCCGCTGATCAGCGGCGTGGCCGACGTGGCCTTCATCGGTGATACGCTCTATGCCCTCACCGCCGGCAGCGGCTGCTCGCACGGCGTGCCGAACACGACCAACGGCATCTTCCGCATCGACGGCGAGACCGCGACGCCGATCGCCGACCTGAGCGCATTCCAGATGGCCCATCCGGTGGCGAACCCGGAGCCGGACGACTTCGAGCCCGACGGCACCTGGTACAGCATGGTGGTCGTGCGCGGCGCGTTCTACGCGGTGGAGCCCAACCACGGCGAGATCGACAGGATCACTCCCGACGGCGCGATCAGCCGGGTCGTCGACATCTCCGCGACCCAGGGCCACGTCGTGCCCACCGCGCTCGCCTATCACGGCAATTTCTACGTCGGGAACCTGGGGACCTTCGGCGGCGACATCGACCAGTCCAAGATCCGCAAGGTCACGCCCAGCGGCCAGATCACCACCGTGGCCAGCGGCTTCAACATGGTGCTGGGACTGGTGATCGACGCCCACGACAACATGTACGTCCTGGAGATGACCACCGGCAGCAACGTTCCGGCGCCGAACACCGGCCGGGTGACGAAGGTCTCGCCGTCTGGCGTCAAGACGGTCCTCGAGGACGGGTTGCTGTTCCCGACGGGCATGACCCTGGGCCCGAACGGACACCTCTATGTCTCGAACGGCGGTTTCGTCGGCCCAGGCGGCGGCTCGATCGTGGAGATCGATCCCAACTGAGCCTGCGGCGGCCCCGGCCAGCGGCCGGAGCCGCCCTTTCCCTGCGCACGCGGGACAGCCCGGCCCCAAGCGACCAATTCTCCTCGCGGTTGCGCAAGCGAGACATCGGACGCGGGTTTTGGTAAGCTGAACGCGGTTGTTCGGACCAGGGGGTTGAATCCGTGGATTCCAAAGCGAAGCTTACCGGCGGCCGCGCGCTGCTGCGCCGCCTCGCTCGTTGGGTCTCCGACGAGCGGGGCAACATCGGCCCGATCCTCGCCCTGATGGTGGTTCCGATCGTCGGCTCGTTCGCCATCGGCGGCGAGACGGCGTCCTGGTACCTCTATCACCGCGCCCAGCAGAACGCCGCGGACTCCGCGGTCGTCGCGGCGGCGATCCAGGGCGGAGCCACCTACGCCACCGTGGCCAACGCCGTCGCCGCCAAGTATGGCTTCACCACCGGCGGCAACGTGACGGTCACGCCCACCACCGTCACCTGCCCAGCGGGCGCCACCGTGATCGCCGGCTCGACCTGTTATCAGGTCACCGTCGCCAACAAGATTCCCGTCTATCTCACCCGCGTGGTCGGCTACTCGGGCGACGTGACGCTCGCGAGCGGCGCCCGCGGCAAGGCGATCAGCGCCAAGGCGATCGCCGGCCTGACCAGCGGCACCAAGACCTTCTGCATGATCGGTCTGTCCCAGGGCATCACGCTGAACGGTGGACCGGGCACGAACCTGACCGGCTGCGATCTTCTCTCGGATAATGACCTGGCCTGTAACGGACAGAATTCCGACTTCGGCGTGGGCGGCGGCTATGCGGTCGGAACCAACAAGAACAGCAGTTGCGGCACGACCCCGGTCAGCGGCTATCCGGCCTTCACCGACCCGCTCGCTTCGACGATCAGTTCCAATCTGAGCGACCTGTCGTCCTGCAC
>NZ_DATIMC010000010.1:0-5186 GCF_035475775.1 Phenylobacterium sp.
CGTCGGCCTCGGTGGGCGGCTGGCGGGCCCACGCCGAGCGCCTGAAGCCGCTGATCGCGGCGCTTGGGCCGCTCGGGCCTTCGGACATCTGAAAAAGGTGGCGCGAGTGACGGGACTTGAACCCGCGACCTCCGGCGTGACAGGCCGGCGCTCTAACCAACTGAGCTACACCCGCACAGGGGGCCGCACGGCCCCGTCGCGAAGGCGCGTCTGATAGGTCCCGGCCGGAATCGTGTCAACGGAAGAGTGGTCGCGGCGCCCGGCCCGTCTTCCGTGAGTTTTCGGGCCCGGTCCGTGAGGTTTCATCGGTACGCCAAGCCCCGTTTGAATCGGGAGAATGGCTGGTCTAGAAGGGCGCCCGACTCCCGAGGATTCCATGACCGCGTTCCTCCTTCAGTACCTGCCCATCGTGATCTTCCTGGGGATTGCGGGGGCGCTGGGCCTCGCCTTCATTCTGGCCGCCTGGGTGCTCGCGCCCAATGCGCCCGACCCCGAGAAGCTGTCGTCCTACGAATGCGGCTTCAACGCCTTCGACGACGCGCGGATGAAGTTCGACGTCCGCTTCTACCTGGTCTCGATCCTGTTCATCATCTTCGACCTGGAAGTGGCCTTCCTGTTCCCCTGGGCGGTGGCGCTGATGAAGCTGCCGGCGGCGACGGGCCAGTTCGCCTTCTGGTCGATGATGGCCTTCCTGGGCGTGCTCACCGTGGGCTTCATCTACGAGTGGAAGAAGGGAGCCCTGGAATGGGAGTGATCGCGCCCGCCGGCGAGGGGGGCCGCGACCCGGTTGGCGTTGCTGCGGGCGCGGGCGCGCGCAGCGGGGTCGAAGGCTACGACCCCAGGCGGCACGATCCCTACTTCGACGGCGTCTCGCAGCAGCTGGCCGACAAGGGCTTCATCACCGCCGGCCTGGACGACCTGATCACCTGGGCGCGCACCGGCTCGCTGATGTGGATGACCTTCGGGCTGGCCTGCTGCGCGGTGGAGATGATGCAGGCCTCGATGCCGCGCTACGACCTGGAGCGCTACGGCTTCGCCCCGCGCGCCAGCCCACGCCAGTCGGACGTGATGATCGTGGCGGGCACGCTCTGCAACAAGATGGCTCCGGCGCTGCGCAAGGTCTACGACCAGATGCCGGACCCGCGCTACGTGATCTCCATGGGCTCGTGCGCCAACGGCGGCGGCTACTACTACTTCAGCTACTCCGTCGTGCGCGGCTGCGACCGCATCGTGCCGGTGGACGTCTATGTGCCCGGTTGTCCGCCGACCGCCGAGGCGCTGGTCTACGGTGTGCTGCAGCTGCAGAAGAAGATCCGCCGGACCGGGACCATCGTCCGATGACCTGGCCGCATAAGTCCGCCGAGCTGGAGAAGCTCGGAAAGAGGCTCGTCGCCAACAGCGCCGGCGCGCTGACCGGCTTCCACGTGGCCTATGGCGACCTGAACCTCACCGCGCAGGGGCCGCGCATCGTCGAGGCCATGCGGTATCTGCGCGACACCCATGGGTTCCAGCAGCTGATCGACCTGACCGGCGTGGACTATCCCGAGCGCGAGCGGCGCTTCGACGTGATCTATCACCTGCTCTCGATGACCAGGAACCTGCGCTGCCGGGTGAAGCTGGAGACCGACGAGGACTCCGCCGTGCCCTCGGTCACCGCGGTCTACCCCTGCGCCGACTGGTACGAGCGCGAAGCCTTCGACATGTACGGCATCTTCTTCGAGGGTCATCCGGACCTGCGGCGGATCCTCACCGACTACGGCTTCCACGGCCATCCGCTGCGCAAGGACTTCCCGATGACCGGCTACGTGGAGGTCCGCTACGACGACGAGCTGAAGCGCGTGGTCTACGAGCCGGTGAAGTCGGTGGAGTGGCGCAAGTGGGACTTCCTCTCGCCCTGGGAGGGCGTGGAGAAGGGCTTCGCCCCGATCCCCGGCGACGAGAAGGCCGCCCTCGAGGACAAGCGCGGGGGCAAGCCATGACCGGCGAGACCGCGCCCGCCCTGCCGATGAACGCCGACCTGCCGGAAACGCCGGTCCGCAAGTTCAACATCAACTTCGGACCGCAGCACCCGGCGGCCCACGGGGTGCTGCGGCTGGTGCTCGAGCTGGACGGCGAGGTGGTCGAGCGGGTCGACCCGCACATCGGCCTGCTGCACCGCGGCACCGAGAAGCTGATGGAGGCCAGGCCCTACCAGCAGACCATCCCCTACTTCGACCGCCTCGACTACGTCGCGCCGATGAATCAGGAGCACGCCTATGTGCTCGCCATCGAGCGGCTGATCGGCGTCGAGGTCCCGATCCGCGGGCTTCTGATCCGCACGCTCTACGACGAGATCGGCCGCATCCTGAACCACCTGCTCAACGTCACCACCCAGGCCATGGACGTGGGCGCGCTGACCCCGCCGCTGTGGGGCTTCGAAGAGCGCGAGAAGCTGATGGTGTTCTACGAGCGGGCCTCGGGCGCGCGCATGCACGCCAACTACTACCGGGTCGGCGGCGTGCGGCAGGACCTGCCGCCGGACCTCGTCGCCGACATCGCCGACTGGTGCGTCGGGTTCCCCCGGGTGCTCGACGACATCGAGGGCCTGATCACCGACAACCGCATCTTCAAGCAGCGCAACGTCGACATCGGCAAGGTGACCAAGGACGAGGCGCTCGCCTGGGGCTTCTCCGGGGTGATGGTGCGCGGCTCCGGGATCGAGTGGGACCTCAGGCGCACGCAGCCCTACGCCGCCTACAACGACATGGCCTTCGAGATCCCGGTCGGCGTGCACGGCGACTGCTACGACCGCTACCTCTGCCGGATGGAGGAGATGCGGCAGTCGACGAAGATCATGCAGCAGTGCTGCGAACGCCTGCAGAAGACGCCGGGTCTGGTGCTCTCCGACGACCACAAGATCGCCCCGCCCCGGCGCGGCGAGATGAAGCGCTCGATGGAGGCGCTGATCCACCACTTCAAGCTCTACACCGAGGGCTACCGCCCGCCGCCCGGCGAGATCTACGCCTGCGTCGAGGCGCCCAAGGGCGAGTTCGGGGTCTATCTGGTCTCGGACGGCACCAACACGCCCTACCGCTGCAAGATCCGCGCGCCGAGCTACGCCTTCCTGCAGGCGATGGACTGGATGAGCCGCGGCCACATGCTGGCCGACGTCTCGGCCATCCTGGGCTCGCTCGACATCGTGTTCGGGGAGATCGACCGGTGAGCGTCCGCCGCCTGGCCGTCGAGCAGCCCGCGAGCTTCGCCTTCAGGCCGGAGACGCTGAAGGCGGCGAAGCGCTGGATCGCCAACTTCCCCGCGGGCCGGCAGGCCTCGGCGGTGATCCCGATCCTGTGGCTGGTGCAGAAGCAGGAGGGCTGGGTCCCGGAGCCCGCCATCCGCGCGGTCGCCGAGCTCCTGGGCATGCCGGTGATCCGCGTGCTGGAGGTCGCGACCTTCTACACGATGTTCATGCTGGAGCCGGTCGGCACGCATGCGCTGATCCAGGTGTGCGGCACGACGCCGTGCCAGCTCCGCGGCTCGGAGGCCCTGATGGAGGTCTGCAAGCGCCGCATCGGGCCGCACGACCACCGCTCGGCCGACGGCAAGCTCTACTGGCAGGAAGTCGAGTGCATGGGGGCCTGCGCCAACGCGCCGATGGCGGCGATCGACGACGCCTACTACGAGGACCTGACGCCCGAGGCGTTCGAGCGGCTGATCGACGACTTCGCGGCCGGCAAGCATCCCAAGCCCGGCTCGGCGATCGGCCGGCAAGGCTCGGCGCCGGAGGGCGGGCCTGTGACGCTGACCGATCCCTCGCTCTACGACGGCTCGCGGGCCAGGCCGCTCACCATCCCGAACCTTCCGGCGAAGGAGCAGGCGTGAGCATCGATCTGCAAGCCGCCAAGCGCCGCCTGATGATCATGGGGGCGATCGACCTGGCCGCGATCGTGGCGGCCCTGGCGGCCGCCGCCGGCTACTTCGGCCTGCATCTCGGCTGGGCCCTGGCGGCCTTCGCCGGCGCGCTCGCGATCGGCTTCGGGGCGCAGATCTGGTTCATCGCGGGCCTCAGGCGAACAGGCGGGGGAGCGTAGCGTGGCGGGTCTGCTGGCCGACAAGGACCGCATCTTCACCAACCTCTACGGCCTCCATGACTGGGGGCTGGAGGGCGCCCGGCGGCGCGGCTGCTGGAATGGCGCGAAGGAGATCGTCGCCCAGACGCCGGAGTGGATCTGCGACCAGATCAAGGCCTCGGGCCTGCGCGGCCGCGGCGGCGGGGGCTTCGGCACCGGGCTGAAGTGGACCTTCATGCCCAAGCAGGAGAGCGAGCGGCCGCACTACCTGTTGGTCAACGCCGACGAGAGCGAGCCGGGCGCCTGCAAGGACCGGGAGATCCTCAGGAACGACCCGCACCTCCTGATCGAGGGCTGCCTGATCGCCTGCCGCGGCATCCGCGCCCACACCGCCTACATCTACATCCGCGGCGAGTACGTCTTCGAGCGCGAGCGGCTCGAGGCGGCGATCAGGCAGGCCTATGAGGCCAAGCTGATCGGCCCCGGCAACCTCCACGGCTGGGACTGCGACGTGCGGGTGACGCACGGCGGCGGGGCCTACATCTGCGGCGACGAGACCGCGCTGATGGAGAGCTTCGAGGGCAAGAAGGGCCAACCGCGGCTGAAGCCGCCGTTCCCGGCCGGCGCCGGCATCTACGGCTGCCCGACGACGGTGAACAACGTCGAATCCATCGCCGTGGTGGGCACGATCCTGCGGCGCGGCGCCGACTGGTTCGCGGGCTTCGGGTCCGAGAAGTCGACCGGCACCAAGCTGTTCGCCGCCTCCGGCCACGTGAACAAGCCCTGCGTGGTGGAGGACGCCATCGGCATCCCGATGCGCCAGCTGATCGAGGAGTACTTCGGCGGCGTGCGCGGCGGCTGGGGCAACCTGAAGGCCGTGGTTCCCGGCGGGATCTCCATGCCGATGATCCCGGCCGAGCAGGCCGAGGAAGCGGTCATGACCTTCGAGGACCTGGCGGCGCGCAAGTCGGGACTGGGCACCGGCACCCTGATCGTCATGGACAAGGACGCCGACCTGGTGAAGGCGATCGCCCGGGCGGCCTACTTCTACAAGCACGAGAGCTGCGGCCAGTGCACGCCCTGCCGCGAAGGCACCGGCTGGATGTGGCGGGTGATGGAGCGGATGGTCACCGGCGA